>CAZKQM010000017.1:0-40488 GCA_964554895.1 uncultured Maribacter sp.
ATAAATGATTGATATTATTTAAAATATTGAAGGTGTTACTTTTTATAAGTAACATCTTTTTTTAGATTATAAATTAAAATACGAGTTAAAAGAATGCCTAAAAGAAAAGATTTAAAGTCCGTTTTAATTATTGGTTCAGGTCCTATTATTATTGGTCAAGCCTGTGAGTTTGATTACTCAGGTTCGCAATCACTGAGATCATTGCGTGAAGATGGTATCGAAACCATACTTATTAATAGTAACCCCGCGACTATTATGACTGATCCTTCAATGGCGGATCATGTTTATTTAAAACCTTTAAATACAAAATCAATCATTGAAATTTTAAAAGAACATCCTCAAATTGATGCGGTTTTACCTACTATGGGTGGTCAAACGGCATTAAATCTTTGTATTGAGGCTGATGAAAAAGGCATTTGGAAAGATTATAATGTTGACATGATTGGGGTTGATATTGATGCAATTAATGTCACTGAAGACCGTGAAAAATTTCGTGAATTAATGGGTCAGATTGGAGTTGGAATGGCTCCTCAAGCAACAGCCACTTCCTTTTTAAAAGGAAAAGAGATTGCTCAAGAATTTGGTTTTCCTTTAGTGATTAGAGCCTCCTATACTTTAGGTGGTGCTGGAGCATCAATTGTATATAAACAAGAAGATTTTGATGAATTATTGAGTCGTGGTCTTGAAGCTTCGCCTATTCATGAAGTAATGATTGATAAGGCGATGATGGGATGGAAAGAATATGAATTAGAATTACTTCGAGATCGAAATGACAATGTTGTGATCATTTGTGCCATTGAAAATATGGATCCTATGGGAATTCATACCGGAGATTCGATTACTGTGGCACCCGCAATGACGCTTTCAGATACAACCTATCAAAAGATGCGTGACATGGCCATTCACATGATGCGCAGTATTGGCGATTTTGAAGGTGGATGTAATGTGCAGTTTGCAGTGAGCCCAGATGATAAGGAAGAAATAATCGCCATTGAAATTAATCCAAGAGTTTCAAGGTCCTCAGCTTTGGCTTCTAAGGCTACCGGATATCCGATTGCCAAGGTAGCTACAAAATTAGCTATAGGATATACTTTAGATGAGTTAGAAAATCAAATCACAAAATCTACATCGGCATTATTTGAACCTACATTAGACTATGTGATTGTAAAAATACCACGTTGGAATTTTGATAAATTCGAAGGTTCAGACAGAACTTTAGGATTGCAAATGAAAGCCGTAGGCGAGGTAATGGGCATTGGGCGCTCATTTCAAGAGGCTCTGCATAAAGCCACCCAATCATTAGAAATAAAAAGAAACGGACTAGGAGCTGACGGAAAGGGTTACAAAAACTATGATGAAATCATTAGTAAATTAACCCATGCCAGTTGGGACCGTGTATTTGTTATTTATGATGCTATTCAAATGGGCATACCTTTGAGTAGAATTCATGAAATTACTAAAATTGACATGTGGTTTTTACGTCAATATGAAGAGCTATATGAACTTGAAAAAGAAATTTCAAAATTTACAATTGCCAGCATCAGTCGCGAATTGTTATTAGAAGCAAAACAAAAAGGCTTTGCCGACCGCCAAATAGCTCATATGTTAGAATGCTATGAAAGTGAAGTGTATAACAAGCGTACAGAAATGAATATTAACAGGGTATATAAGTTGGTAGATACCTGTGCGGCTGAATTCACGGCCATGACGCCATATTATTACTCAACCTTTGAAGCAGAAATAGAAACTGCTGATGGCCAGCGATATGTTCAAAATGATAGTATTGTAACTGATAAGAAAAAGATTGTAGTATTAGGTTCAGGTCCAAATAGAATAGGGCAGGGTATTGAGTTTGACTATTGCTGTGTTCATGGGGTTTTAGCAGCTGCAGAAGCAGGCTACGAAACCATTATGATTAACTGTAACCCAGAAACCGTATCAACTGATTTTGATACTGCTGATAAGCTTTATTTTGAACCTGTTTTTTGGGAACATATTTATGATATTATCCGTCACGAAAAACCAGAAGGGGTTATTGTGCAATTAGGAGGGCAAACGGCTTTGAAATTAGCAGAGAAACTCTCGAAATACGGAATCAAAATAATCGGTACCAGTTATGAATCTCTTGATTTAGCAGAAGATAGAGGTAGTTTTTCAACATTATTAGCAGACAATAATATTCCTTATCCAAAATTCGGAGTTGCTGAAACAGCTGATGAAGCCTTGACACTTTCTGATGAATTAGGATTTCCACTTTTGGTAAGACCTTCTTACGTTTTAGGTGGACAAGGCATGAAAATTGTAATCAATAAAGAAGAATTAGAAGAGCATGTCGTTGATTTGCTCAGAAAAATACCGAATAATAAACTCTTGTTAGATCACTATCTTGACGGTGCCATAGAAGCCGAAGCAGATGCCATTTGTGATGGAAAAGATGTTTATATCATAGGTATTATGGAACATATTGAGCCCTGTGGTATTCATTCAGGAGATTCAAATGCCACACTTCCGCCGTTTAATCTAGGCGAGTTTGTTATGCAACAAATCAAAGACCACACAAAGAAAATAGCTTTAGCCTTAAATACCGTAGGTTTAATTAATATTCAGTTTGCTATTAAAGAGGATAAAGTTTTTATAATTGAAGCAAACCCTAGAGCATCTAGAACAGTTCCTTTTATTGCTAAAGCTTACAAAGAGCCTTATGTTAATTATGCAACAAAGGTAATGTTGGGCGATAAAAAAGTGAAGGACTTTGATTTTAATCCACAGTTAGAAGGCTTTGCGATAAAACAACCCGTTTTCTCTTTTAATAAATTTCCGAACGTGAATAAAAACTTAGGTCCTGAAATGAAAAGTACAGGCGAAAGTATTTTATTTATTGACAGTCTTAAAGACGATCAGTTTTATGATTTATACGGAAAAAGAAAAATGTATTTATCAAAATAATTTGCTGAACTTAAAACAGAAGAAATCCCCTAAACACAGTACAGTATTTAGGGGATTTAAATTTAAATCAACCCAATTTAAATACTGTTTATAAGGATGCCCATGAGCTAATAAAGGGCTTATCATATAGTACTTTACCTTTATTTTTTGAATTGCTTAATTGCTTCAACCATTTTAATTGTTTCGGGCTCAAATATTTTAAAGCTGATTTCTTACTTCCCAATGCGCTATTTATTTTAGTTCTTTGCAATGGCGTTAAAGGCAAATATTTATAATTAGTATGACGTAAAAAATAATCTTCATCATTGGTAGCAGGTCGGTACGTATGATCTTTTGAAATAGGTTTAAACGAATTTTGTGCTGCAAATTTTGTCAATTGATCGTCACTAATTTCATTTTCATCATAAGAAACCTTAACAACTTCGTGACCAGCCATAAAACCAGCTTCAGTATTGAGTACACCTTTTCTCGACCCCAATTGTTTTTCACCTGTCCAGAAGCAATACATTGAATAGTATTTTTCTTTTCTACTATTATTATTTGAGGCTTTTAATTCATCACCTAATAAACTTAAATAACCTGGTATTTCTGCATTACTCGCTCTAAGGGCATAGGTCATTGCAGAATACAAACCTTTGGCCGTATAATCACTGCCTACTCTTTTAACAATATCTTTTCCAAGGGGGTCAATAATACGTACTACAGGATTATTCCAACTAGGCTCATTAAATTTATCGAGAATTTTTTTGTCTTTACCTCCTTTGTTATTGAATATGGCTAAGGGAACAAATAAGTTTTCAATGGCTTCCACCATTAACGGATGACTTAAAACATCTTTACCGTAATTTCTACAAGTAGCACAACCTGGTACTTCTTGAAATAATATTAAAATTGGTTTTTGAGACTTTAATGATAAAGAAACAGCGTCATCATAATCACGATACCAACTCACTTTACCTAATTCTTTATCTTGATTATCAGCCTGGGTTCTCTCTTGTGAGAAGCCTAGAAGAGCAGAAAACAGAAATACAAGTACTAAATTTTTTTTAAATCTTTTCATGGTATAAAGGTAATAAAGAAGATTCTCTAAAAAATCACAAAAATATTCTAAAAGTGTAACAATTTGTTCAAAAGCTAGTTAAACCATACAGCATAACCTTGTCTTCGCAGTTCTAAAGCTAGCTGTTTTTCAACACTAAGTGCTTCGCTTCGATTCGCTATGGGGTCAATATGCTGAAACAGACTTCCACGTAAATAAAGACCGTATTTAGTGACTATGTTCGCTGCAAGCTTATGACCTTTTTTATTGATGTAGCCCGTTTTATGTTGATTAAATCGTTCTTTGGGAGTTTTACTGGTCATGCCTACATACAAACATTCAAGAACACCATTAAATTGGGGGTTTGCTTCTCTAAATTTTCTGTTCTCAGTAAAAACTTTTTTAGAGAGCTCAATCACATAGACTTGATATTGGACTTTGGGCATTGGTCACAATTTTACTTAATAATCGAGATTTAGATGTTCTGAGGTTTGCCTCGTGGTAGTTGACTTACCAACTAATATTGGTTTTTATAAAATCAATTAAACTTTCGGCCATAATTTGATGTTCAGCCACTGAAGGATGCCCGTCAGTGCCTTTAAAGGGCACAAAATGTGAATAGATTTTAGAATCGCCTAGCTCTTGAACCGCTTGATCAACGTAAGTAGGCCATCTATCTGTAAACGTAACATCCATATTACCAAGCATGCAAATGATGTGCGCATCAGGATATTTTTCACGAAGCCCAGAGACAAAATCTTTATAAGCATTTACAATAAACTCATCTGATGGTGGTGTTGTTCCGAAGGCGTCAATAAAACGGGGGTGCCCTTCTAAGTTTACAATCCAAGAGTCATTTTGGCCTATGTTAACAACAACAATATCTGGCTGATTGTTCGAAAAATTCCAAAGACTATTTTCAAAAGGATTGTGCTTATCATACAGCTCTGGCATTATTTGTTCAAACCAACTGACCATCAATCCTATTCCACCCCTGCAAATCGAACTTTGTTCTGCATTAAAATGTCTTGCCGTAATCGAAGTATAGCTTTTATAACTATCTGTAAAACTTCCGGCAGGAGAATCTTCTCCTGAAGTATCGTTTACACTAGCACCAGCGGTTACTGAGTCGCCATAGTATTCTATTTTTCTTGAGGGTTCAGTATTTTTCGGAAGTAGTTTAGGGTATCCTTCGATTTCGAAACCCTTAAAAATTGTGGTGCCACGTGTCCATTCCGAATTTCTATGTACCTGAATGGTATGCGAGCCATCAGCAAGATTTTCCCCTAAACTAATAAAGTTTTCTAAACTATCAGGTTGAATGGTAAAGGGCTCATCATTATCAATTACTATGGTGTAAAACGTATCATAGTTTTCATCTTGCATAAGCGCCTTTATAGAATTTCCTTCAAAATTCATGCTGATACTCGTGCTTGACCAAAATAGCTGTGCCGCTTTTATAGCCGTGCTATCAATTCTGCCTTCATACATTAGTTCGGGGTTATGATAGGGTATGAAAAGAGTCTTTTCGCTGAGATCTTCTATTTGCTCTATTTCTTCAACAAACGGCACAGGAGTACTAGAATCACAGGCAATAATCAAAAAAGTGATTAGAAATAAAATTTGTAATTGCTCTTTCATTGTCTAGTTAATTAAATTGCCGACATCTTGAATAGAAACATCATGACGAACAATTTCTCCTTTTGAATTTACAAGAATATAGGTCGGATACTTGTTTACAGAAAGCCTGAAAATATTTTGCTCATCAATTAAAAAATAGGCATTGTTGGCATTGACCAAACCAGATGTTAGATTTAACTTTTTCAGCAGTATCTCTAGCAAATATATAAACAACTTTCAAATATTGTGGGTATTGCTTTTCTAAAGAAGCAACAAATGGTTTTTGCATAATACAAGGAGGGCACCAAGTTCCTCCTACACTTAATAAGGTAAATTTATCGGTAGCTAAAATATCAGAAAGAGGTAATCTCGAATTATTTAAATCACTGATAGAAACAGTTCTAACGTTCTTTTGACTCCAAATAAGAGATGAAGTTAAGAATGCGATGAGCACTATTGTATGTTTCATAACCACAATTTCGTATTTACCAATCGGTGTGGAAAATACCTTTTTTATCAATTCTTTCATACGTATGCGCCCCAAAATAATCGCGTTGCGCTTGAATTAAATTTAAAGGGAGTCTAGATGAGGTATACGCATCGAAATAAGTTAGCGAATTTGATAATCCGGGCAGCGGTATACTATTTTTTGCTGCATAGGCAACTAATTCTCTTGCTACACTAACTGTGCTTTGAACCTTTGGAATAAAAGAAGGCGACAATAATAAGTTGGGTAAAGAATCATCAGCATTAAATGCCTCGGTAATATCTGCTAATAAAGCGGCTCTGATGATACACCCAGCGCGCCAAATTTTAGCGATTTCAGCGATTTTCAATTCATACCCATATTCCTTAGAGGCATCTGAAAGTTGATGAAGTCCCTGTGCATAGGTTATAATAAATGAAAAATACAACGCTTGCTCTGCAAGATTTTCTATTTCCTCTTTATCCAAATGAGTAATCTGAGGTTTGTCATATACCTGATCTGCTTTGATACGTTCCTGCTTTAAAGCAGATATTTCACGCATGCTAACTGCAATGTCAATAGAAGGTACGGGTATGCCTAGATCCATTGCATTTTGACTCGTCCATTTTCCGGTACCCTTTTGTTTCGCTTTATCTACTATTTTATCTACCAGTTGGCCGTCGCCCAAATCATCATTTTGAGCAAAAATTTCAGCAGTTATTTGCACTAAGAAAGAATCTAACCTTCCTTCATTCCATTTTGAAAAAGTGTTGTGCAGCTCATTATTGGTAAAATTACCTCCTCTTTTTAAAAGGTCATAAATTTCTGAAGTTAATTGCATGAGTCCGTATTCAATACCATTGTGAACCATTTTTACATAATTCCCAGCTGATTTCGGACCTAGATAGGCTACGCAAGATTCTCCTTTATACTTGGCAGCAACCGCTTCAAAAATAGGTTTTACATGTTGGTAAGCTGCTTTATTTCCGCCTGGCATGATACTCGGGCCACCTCGCGCGCCTTTTGCGCCTCCTGAAACTCCTGCTCCAAAAAAGTGGATCCCTTTTTCTGCTAAATAGGCATCCCGTCTATCGGTATCAGTAAAGAATGAATTCCCGCCATCAATAATAATATCATCTTTTTCTAAAAGTGGAAGTAAAGTTTCGATTACTGTATCTACAATTTTTCCGGCAGGTACTAAAAGCATTATCTTTCTAGGCTTTGAGAGCGCATTTACGAAGGTCTTTATTTCAGTAGTTGCGTTCACGGTGTCTCTATCGCCACCTTCTTCAATTAAGGCATTTACTTTTTCTAAATCAAGATCATTACCAAAGGCAGAAAATCCGTTATCAGCAACATTCAAAATGAAATTTCGCCCCATTACACCTAATCCTACCAATCCAAAATCATACATCCTTTTCATAAAATCAAAAAGCCTTATTATGTAATATTTATTTTAATATTCTCGTTTTCTAATTGTTTGAAGTGCTTGCTACCTGGTTCAAAGTTCGATTCATCAAATTCTGAGTCTCTTTTATAGGTTGCAATTTTTCTATTTTTACTTCTGGCAAAGCGTCTTATGCCATGTTTGTCTTCGATTAAGAGTCCTGGAACGGGAGTACTTACGCCATTTTCATCTTTGGCAACCATGGTAAAATATGAAGAATTACAATGCTTTTTTTGACCTGAGGTAATGTTTTGTGATTCAACACGAACCCCTACTACCATTGATGTTCTACCCGTATAATTAATAGAGGCTTTTAGTGTAATCAATTCTCCAACTTCAACAGGATGCAAAAAATCTACGCGATTCACTGATGCCGTAACGCAATAGCTCTGCGAGTGTTTTGAGGCACAAGCAAATGCAATTTGATCCATGAGATTTAAAATGTAACCCCCATGCACTTTACCACCAAAATTTGAATGAGAAGGAAGCATTAATTCAGTAATTGATATTCTAGATTCTTTTGCAGATTTGAATTTTTCCATCCTCAGAATTCTTAGTGCCCGTCGGGTATATCTTCTTGTTTGACAACATTGGTAATGTAATACTTTGTATCACCCAACCATGAAAAGGTTGCATAGCGCTCAACATAGTTCAGTTTTACATTTTTGCCCTGATAATCTTCAAGTTTTTGAATCACTTCTTTGTCTCTAGATAAAACTGAAAACTCAAAAATTTGAGCCCCAGAAATACCTTGACTAATTTCGCCTTCCCAAGTTTTGAATACAACACCTTTTTTACTGATTTTAATTAACTCACCAGAGCGCACACCATTGCTGTAGGGTACAAAATAAACGAACGCATAAATTAATATAAAGAGTGATAAAATACCCAAGAGTACTGTTACTAATGCTTTTTTCATTTTAAAGTGCGGTTTTGGTAGCTTATTTACTTTTAATTAGTTACTTCAAAGTCATCTTCTTGCGCTCTTTTTAATATGGGTTCTGCAATTGATTTTTTCGCTTTGGCCCCCATTTTCTTAAGTTTTTCAATACTAGTAATAATGTTGCCGCGCCCTTCAACTAATTTGTTCATTGCACCTTTATATTCGCTTTTTGCATCATCCATTTTTTTACCAACTTTGGTCAAATCGGTAACAAAACCTTCAAATTTATCATAAAGAGCACCTGCCTGACGTGCAATTTCAATAGCGTTGCGCTGTTGTTTTTCATTGCTCCACATGGTATCAATAGTACGTAATGTTGCGAGAAGGGTAGAAGGCGTAACTATGACTATATTTTGTTCAAATGCTTTTGAGTATAAAGTGTTGTCATTGTTTATCGCAATGGCAAATGCTGGTTCAATAGGAATGAAAAGTAAAACAAAATCAGGACTCTCCATTTCATATAAATCCTCATATTTTTTTGCTGATAATTGATCTACATGTCTTCGCAATGAATTGATATGGTCTTTTAAATGTTTCGCTTGATTATCATCATCAGCATTTACAAAGCGCTCATAATCAGTTAATGAAACTTTTGAATCTACAATCATCTTTTTGCCATCCGGCAAATTGATAATTACATCGGGTAAAACCCTAGTCCCATCATCTAAAGTAAAACTCTTTTGCACAGAATATTCTCGATCTTTTTCTAAACCTGATTTCTCCAATACTCTTTCAAGAACTAATTCGCCCCAATTACCTTGCATTTTACTATCACCTTTTAGGGCTTTTGTTAAGTTCTCTGCTTCTTGGGTAATTTTAAGATTTTGGTTTTGTAGACTGACCAATTGTTCTTTCAAAGCGGAATGAATGCTAATATTTTCTTTTTG
The DNA here is from genome assembly GCA_964554895.1 of uncultured Maribacter sp. Lineage (GTDB taxonomy): Bacteria > Bacteroidota > Bacteroidia > Flavobacteriales > Flavobacteriaceae > Maribacter_C. The sequence continues at coordinate 9,349 of CAZKQM010000017.1, forward strand.
ACTTTCTTCAACTTTCTTTTCAAACAACTGAATTTTTTCGTTTAATGGTGTTAGAATATTTTTGATATTCTTCTCATTACGCTCTGTAAATTTTAAACTTTTTTCTTCAAGAATTTTATTAGCTAGATTTTCAAATTCTTTGGTAAACTTTTCTTGCAATTTTTCAACCTCTTGTTTCTGTTCGGTATTCTTTAATTGTAGATTTTGCATTTCAGTTTGGTAGCGAACCAATTTATTGCCAAGAATTTCCTTCTCCTGTTGCAATTGTACTTTGTGTTCTTCTGAATCTTCAATTCTATTTCTAAGTACATCTAAATTCGTATTCAATTGACGTTGTCTTTCTTCTAATTCACTTTGGTTTGATTTTGTTTTTAATTTTTGAATATAACTACCCAAAAAAAAGCCCACCAAAAGCCCAAAAATTATAATTGAAATAAAAATGAGATACTCATTCATGTAAAAAAATTCTTAATAAGTAAAGATACAAGAATGACTTTCAAATCAAAATAGTTAAGCATTTACTTTTTAACACGAAATGCCCCGGTACTACTATCAAAAACAAGCGTGTCTTTCGGAAACAAATTTTCAAAAGCTTGATGCTTAACTAATTCAGAAGGTTTTTCATACGGATTTTCTTCATTGTTAAGTAATAACATTTTATCGCACAACTGAAGTGAAAGCTCAATTTCATGGCTGGTATACAAAATAGTCTTTTGCGTTTCATGTGCTATAGACCGCAATAATTTTAGAATTTGAACCTTGTGATTAAGATCTAGATGTGAAGTAGGTTCATCAAGCAATATAATTGATGTGTCTTGTACTAATGCTCTGGCAATCATAACACGTTGTAACTGACCATCACTTAACTCATAGCATGGGGTTTGGGCTAAGGCGTGTAAATCAAGCATCTCAAGTGCAGTATTTATTTTTTGGTTATCGGTTTTGGATAAGCTACCAATCCAGTTTGAGTACGGTTGTCTACCTAATGTAACCATTTCCTTTACACTCAAATTTTTTGAAACTATAGCCTTGGTTAATACCACACTTATTTCCTTGGCCAAAATATCAGGTTTGTAGTCATTGAGTGGTTTAGAATTAATTAAAACTTGACCATTTAGGCTTGCTTGTAAATTTGCTAAGGTTCTGAGTAAAGTTGATTTACCGATACCATTAATACCTATAACGGCAGTTAATTCGCCTGCGCACATTGAAAAGTTGATACTATCAACAACATGCTTAGAACCATAACCGATGCTTAGGTTATCAACAATAAGGCTTTTATTTTTTTTAGGGATGCTAATGACTTTTAGGTTTTAAATTTATTTCAAAAAGCGAAACTTCAGCATCATGATAATGTGCAGGTAAATTTGAATTCGCTTTCAAATGGATGCCTCCTAAATATGAGAATCCGTTTTTGGTATAATGGTCAATTAAGGGTTTATTATATCCTACAGTATCTAACCTAATATAATCTTTTTGGTTGGTTAGGGCGTAACTTTTACTCCATTGAATTACTTCGCCTACTAAATTATTCCCCCTATTTAAAGGGTCTATCGCAATTCTATGTAGATACAAAGATGCATCAGCATTCTTCTCTCCCCAAATATGAGGATCCGTAAAAGCTATGACCCAAACGCAGCAGACTTTACCGTCTAGCATCATTTTCCATTGTCGCTTTTCATTAATTTCAATTTCGATGATTTCAGAAGAAATGATTGGCCATGGCACGGCACCTTTAAGGTTTTGATAAGCTCTGGCATGGGTATAATGTTGAAGTATTACTTCAAGATCATTAATTGTACTATTTTCAATTTGATATTTCATCTTAAAATATCATTTTACGTTTCTTAATAAGAAGCCAAATAACAACTGGCGCCCCAATTATACTGGTAATTGCATTAATAGGTAGTACATGTACTGAAGAAGGAATTTGCGCAACCGTATCACATAAAACCATCAGAAGCGCGCCAATTAATAGTACTGCAGGAATCAAGATTTTATGATCAGAGGTTTTAAAAACTTGTCTTGTTAAATGCGGTACTGCCAAACCAATAAATGCTATCGGACCTGCAAAAGCAGTAATGCTTCCGGCTAAAATACCGGTAGCTATTATAATCAAATATCTAGCCCTTTTAATGTTAACCCCCATACTTTGCGCATAATTCTCGCCCAATAAAAATGCATTGAGGGGTTTAATGGCGAGAATACTTAACACTAATCCTAGTACTACCAATAGGGTTAACAATGCGATTTGTTGCCAACCTAGATTACCCAATGACCCAAACGACCAATAGATATACTGTTGTAGTTTTTCAGCTTTAGTGAAGTAAGATAAAATACTAACCACGGCAGCCGTGATACTGCCAAACATCAGTCCTATAATCAATAAAGCCATAGTGTCTTTTACACGAGCGGCAATTAGCATGACAATCATTAAGACCAAAAAACTACCTAAACTCGCCATAATGGCTAGCGAATAATCATTCGCCACATCGAAAAAAATGATACCGGTCAATAAAGAAGAACCCATTATTAGCAGTGCTACACCTAAACTTGCACCTGAGCTAACGCCAAGAACAAAAGGCCCGGCTAATGGATTTTGAAATAATGTTTGCATTAGAAGCCCGCTAAGGGCAAGTCCGCCGCCCACCAATAGGGCGGTAATTGTTTTGGGTATTCTATAATTCCAGATGATGTATTCCCAGCTTTCATTTTGTAGTGTAGCTGAAAAAACAGTTTTCAATGTTTCTTCAAACGGTATGTTCACAGAACCTAGTGATACATTTAATACGGCACTCAGCATTGTTGCAATCAAAAGCAAAAGAAATTGAAACTTGTATGTTCGAAACGAATTCAATCTTTCAGAGGGGTGTAAAATTGAGGCGTATAATCAGTTAGTAATTCTGGATGTAAAATAGCGATTAAATCTTTCAAAACAAGATCTGGTCTTTGTGGAGCTAATTCATAAAAAAGTAAACCACCAGTAGCACCTTTAGTATTGGCGAAGGTGAATGTCTTTTTATTTGTGAACGCATCAAATTGGGTGTAATGTTTATTTGCCACTTGCATTTCAGAATACCCTGTAAATTGAGATGAACCAATCCAATAATCTGCCCTTTTTGCTTTGTTGAGCACTACTTCCCAACTTAATGATAAACTGCCAGATTCACTTGTTTCTCCCCATAGATATTGGGCATTAGCATCTTTTATAAAATGTGCAGCCCAACTATTTCCGCCTGGCAAATACCATATATCTTTGTACATGGCTCCTGCCATAACGGTGGGTTTTTTCGTCGCTTTTTGCGCCAATTTTTTCGCGGCAAGATAATTCGTTTCAATTTCTGAAAACATGGCTTCTGCCTTCTGTTCTTTTTGAAAAAAAAGTGCAAAAAATTTTATCCATTCTGCCTTTCCTAACGGATTTTCTTCTGTCCAATCCCCATTAAACACCACAGGAATGCTTGAATTTTGAATGGTTTTATAGGCTGAAGATTGTCCGTTTATTCCAAAACCAATAATCAGTTCGGGATTTAACTTAATAATACGCTCAACATTTAAGGTTTCATTTGACCCAATTTCGGCAATATGACCTGTATCGATACGACTTCTGGTTCTTTTTGAAGATACATATTGAGTATCCGGAAAACCAATAAGCTTGTTTTCTTCATTCAGGGCTTCAAGTGCTGGTATATGGGTGGTTGAGGTTACTATTAATTGATTAACGGGTACCCCTATAATAGCATCATATTCATTCTTATCAAAGGTCATAGCCGCCATTTTCTCTTTCGCTACTAGTGCATATTTAAGCGATTTTTGAGCATTTGGCCATGGCGAATTTACTTTTAAAACTGAGAAATTAGTATAGTTATCAATGCTAAAACCTTTGGCATATTTTAATGGTAAAAGATTTGTTGATTTTGATTCATTTGTCTGAATCGATTTCTCTTTACATGAAAGAACACAAATCAAAAGACAACTAACAAAAACTATTTTTTTTAAAAACATAGTAGCCATTTTCAAAAGTAGTATTATTTAAACTTTCGCTAAAAAGATGAGACAGATTGTTTACTTTTGACATGATTTTAGGTTTATATCAACATTGTTTTGATATGATTAAAAGGGAATCTGGTGTGAAACCAGAACTGTTCCCGCAACTGTAAGCATGTGTTGAATTTGTTTCAACATCTTTTAAAGTTGTTACATTCTGCAACCACTGGTTTTTTTTGACTGGGAAGGTTTTGTAACAAATTGCAAGTCAGGAGACCTGCCTAATTTCTTAAATAAATCGATAGACTTTCGGGTAAAAGGTCTTTTGCATTATGAGATATATACTCTTTTTTTGGTGTGCCTTTTGGGGTGTGAATATGGTATATTCGCAACGTGATTCTGTTATTGTATTGCAAGAGGTAGTCTTGTCTGATAGTAAACTTCAGCAGTTTTCAGAAGGAAGAAAACTACGAGTTTTAAAAGACTCTGTATTGCATTTGAATAAAGGAATGCTTACTGATAATCTTCAATTTACCTCGCCCATATTTTTTAGACAGAACGGCTACGGCATGGTTTCGTCTGCCAGTTTTAGAGGTACTTCTGCCCAACAAACGGCTGTGGTATGGAACGGAATTAATATCAATTCTCAACTCACAGGTCAAACCGATTTTAATACCATTTTGGCTCAAAATTTAGATGAAATTAGTATTCGCAGTGGAGGCGGAAGTACGCAATACGGTACGGGGGCAATAGGTGGAAGTATTCATTTAAATCAGCAATTGAATTTTAATTCAGAATTCAAAAATGATTTTAGAATTGGTTACGGAAGTTTTGAAACCAATACAATCAATTATAAAACCCAATGGGGTTCAGAAAAAACGGCAATTGGGTTAGGTTTAGGTCATTTTGGTTCAGCCAATGATTTTAAATATTTAGGCACGGATCAAAGAAATGAAAACGGAACCTTTTCTAATCAAAATATAGATATTGCCATAGGTCATTTGATTTCAAAATCTCAATTACTCAAACTTTTTCACACTACTTTTATAGGCGATAGAGATTTTTCAGGTACGCTTACCACCACTTCAAATGATAATTTTCAAGATCTAAATACACGTTCTTTACTCGAGTATACTAGTTTTAAACAAAATAAGGTACAACGTTTTAAGGCGGCTTACTTAACTGAAAATTTTAAATATTTTCCAAACAAAGATCGAGAGGAATTTAGCTTTGGCAAATCAGCTAGTGTTTTATTGAATTATGATTATTTATATAGATATAAAAAATGGAAACTAAACGGAATTGCAGAAGTGAATACCATCAATGCCAATGGTTCTTCAATTGAAAACGAACATAGAAATAGGGTAGCAGGCATCTTTTTAGTTGCCTATGAAGCCTCTGAAAAGTTTAGCTTCGGACTTGATTTACGCAAAGATTGGGTCAGTGATTTTGAAAGTCCTTTTGTTTTTTCTACCGATTTTAAGTATCAACCATCAGCTAATTATTCGCTTTTTTTAACGGCTTCAAGAAATTACAGAATTCCCACTTTTAATGATTTGTTTTGGGAGGGAATTGGCGCAATCGGAAATCGTGATTTACAAGCTGAATATGCATGGCAGGCTGAAATAGGCCAAGATTTCAGGCTTAAAAACCTGAGCATTTCTTTAAACGGATTTTATATTTCAAACCAAAATTTAATTCAGTGGCGACCCGACCAATCAGGTATTTGGTCTCCTCTAAATCTAAATGATGTTACTCAATATGGTTTAGAGTTGGAAACTGTACTAAAAAAGAAAACCGGTAAACATCAATTTCATTGGCAGAATATGTATGCTTTTACAACTGCTGTAAATAATGAAACCGACTATCAGCTCATATATGTGCCTTTTCATAAAATTACAACCAATTTGGCCTATCAGTTTAAAAAATGGGGTTCTTTTCTTCAAGGGCTTTATAACGGCGAGGTATATATTACTAGTGGTAACAGTCAAAATTTACCTGATTATTTTATTCTCAATGCAGGCTTGACATATAAGTTTCCTACTCAATTGGGAATTGAAACTCAGGCACAATTTGTGGTAAATAATATAACCAATGAAAACTATCAAAATGTGGCATTTAGACCAATGCCCAATCGTAATATTCAATTAACAATTAATTTTAAATTTTAAAGAATGAAGCTATCAAAATTAGGGGTAATATCAATTTTCACATTACTATTAATCGCATGTACTGAAGAAGATTCAGAACCCATCATACCTATACCTGAAGGAGATTTTGTCAACGGAATCTTGATTTCAAATGAAGGTCCTTTTCAAAATGGTACTGGAACGGTTTCATTTATATCTGAAGATTTAGAAGTGGTTCAAAATAATATTTATAATACTGTAAATAATGATGATTTAGGAAACATTGTTCAATCTATTGGCTTTACTGATGATTTAGCTTATATAGTGGCTAACAACTCAAATAGAATAACTGTAGTTGATCGATTTACATTTGAAAGAGAAGCAGTTATAGAAACAGGTCTCAATAACCCACGCTATTTTGTAAGCGCTAATGGTAAGGGCTATGTCAGTAATTGGGGCGATACTGCTGATGAGACAGATGATTATATAGCAGTAATAAACCTATCTAACCATACGGTTGAAGAAAATATTGCTGTAGATTTTGGTCCTGAAGAATTAGTGGTTCAATCAAATACCGTTTATGTAGCACATCAGGGCGCATTTGGTCAAAACAATAAAGTATCTGTAATTGATGCTGCTGACGCTGTCAGTGCGGTTATAACGGTGGGCGATGTACCTAATGCCCTTCTATTTGATGCAGACGGCAGCTTATGGGTGCTTTCAGGAGGTAAACCTTCTTTTTCAGGAGAAGAAACTGCTGGTTCAATATCTAGAATTAATACGAGTTCAAATGAAGTTGATTTCAGTTTAGATTTTGAGACAACTGAACACCCAAACCATTTAGGTTTTGATGGTGTAAATTTATACTACACTTTGGCTGGTTCTGTTTATAGTATGACTACCACAGCTACTGAGTTGCCTTCAGAAGCTATTATTGAGAATGTGGGCACCTATGCCATGACGGTTGAAAATGGAAGATTATACACTACAGATGCAAAAGATTTTGCTAGTAACGGTAGTCTATCAATCTATGATTTAAATAATAGTGAATTAATACAGACTATAGATGTGGGTATTATACCCGGTGGAATCTATTTTAACTAATAGAACAAATAAAAAAAGCTCAGTTTTCACTGAGCTTTTTTTATTTATTCATTGACATTCGATACATCAGGAAGTCTATCTACCCACATATTATCTTTGGTAGGGGTAAACATTTCAGAACCAATAAATACTTTTGCAGGCATTGTAACACTGAAATCTCGTCTACTTGTCGCACCTACAATTTCTTGTATCGCTCTCGCTAATAAAGGTTCATTTTCATCTCCTAGAACACCTAAATTACCCAAGTCTTCCTCTAATGGAATATCAGGAACAAAACCTGCCGTATAATCAGAAAAACCAACTGCATTTTCATTTCTACCAATCAAGGGTTGAATAGCCCAATCATTGCCACTTTTAATTTCATTAACACGTTCTGGATTAAAAACATATGGACCAAAATTACTCTCACGATCGTCAACCATGGTCACAGAAAATTCATTTTTACCACGCGTTGTTTCGCCAATGTGAACTACATCAACATAAGGGTCTAAACCATTTATGACTAATTCACTAGCCGATGCAGAACTATTGGTGGCTAAAACATATACTTGTGATAAGTTAATGGTATTTATAGCAGTACCTGCTGGCGTTTGACTCGCAAAAAACCTACGCGTTTCACTATTATTGTCTTCTAAAATCTGTTGATATTTATCGTTATATCTAGCCCTTAAAAAAACATCATTGGTATTCGTACCGTGTATCATACTACTCAATAAAACTGTAGTTCTAACTGAACCACCTGGGTTATAGCGCAAATCAAGAACTAAGTCGGTTACCCCGCCTGCTTGAAATCTTCCAAATACGTCATTGAGTTGTTCATCGAATTCATTTAAAAATTGATTGTACATCAAATACCCGATTCTTTTTCCGTCAATTTCAAAAATTTTATCAATGAAAATGGGATCTTCCTGTAAACCTTCTACCTTAGTTAGGGTTACTTCTCTATCGTTATTAATAATTTCCCCATCAACAACATCAGCCATATTCAAGGTGTAGGTATCATCATCTCCAAAAAGTAAATCACTAAAATTATCTACGGTTATAGTCGTTCCATTAACCCCAGTAAAAAGGTCTCCTCTATTGATATCAACTGTTGAGGCATTTGAATTCGGAATTATATATCTAACATACCCAAAAACGTCATCGCTATCACTGAATCTAACAAGCCCGAACTCAAGTCCATTGCTTTTTTGAATACCAGCCAAAGATTGTGTTAAAACTCTAAAGTCAGAATTAAAAAAGCTAAAACGATCTTCAGAAAAACGTAATTGATTGTTGAAAAAGTCAGCTGGGTCGTCTTCTGACTGTAAAAATTCAGTGTAACTATCAGAACCTTCACTAGTATTCGGAAATACATCATCAGCTAAATTTGGCACATCAGATTGCCAGAAATACCAAAAATTCATGGCTTTCCACATAAAATTTTGAACATCTACATTAGCTGTTGGACTGGGATCTACGGTCTCATCAATACCATTATCCTCTTTTGAACATGCCATAAGAAGTATAAAAAAGGCAAGCAGAAGACTCAATTTGTAATTTTTCATTTATTTTTCTTTTTCGTCAATATTTAATTCGTAGCTAAATAGACGGTTACATTACATTTCTTGATGCTATTTAGTATTTTTTTAATACTCTAACAACTAAAGTAACAAAAACCCTAATAGATTTCAGCTAAAGAAAACCGTCATTTTAATGTTCAATTTAGGTACATCCTTAGAATTAAAAAAAAGTTTGTAACAAAAATCGATATATTTCGTCTGCATTATGTAAACAACTTAAATTTGATTGTCAACCAACAAATAATAATGAAGCATTCAGAGTTTTTACATGTGGTCATGCCATTTAAAGACAAGCTATTTAGGTTAGCGAAACGTTTGTTGGTTTCAAAAGAAGAAGCCGAAGATGCTACGCAAGAGATTATTTTAAAATTATGGACTAAAAACAAAAAATTAAGTTCATACCATAATATTGAAGCTTTTGCAATGACCATGACCAAGAATTTTTGTCTGGATCGGTTAAAATCAAAACAGGCCGCTAATTTGAAATTAGTGCATAGTAATTACAGTGAATCAGGAAGTGGGTTACAAAAACAGTTAGAAGCACGAGACAGTTACAATTGGGTGCAATTAATTATTGAATCATTGCCAGAACAGCAAAAAATGGTTTTACAGTTACGTGATGTTGAACAGTATGAATTTGAAGAAATAGCTAAAATGCTGAATATGAAACCGGTAGCTATTCGCGTGGCGCTTTCAAGAGCCAGAAAAACAGTACGTGAAAAATTAATTCAAAAACATGAACATGGAATTGGATAAAATTCAAATTTTAGTAGACAAATATCTTGAGGCTAATACCACATTAGCTGAAGAAGAAACATTGAGTGAGTATTTTTCTCAAAAGGAGGTAGCGCCTCATTTAGAGCAGTATACTGCTATGTTTCAATATTTTTCTGATTCAAAAAATGAACAGTTTACAAAACCTGTTCTTTTAAATTCAAAAAAGAACAATTTTAAATGGTCAGCTATTGCTGCGGCATTAGTTTTACTTTTTGGCATCTATTTTGGTATTACGAGGTATAAGGATAATAATACGCTTTCAGATCAAGAATTGGTAACCGCTAAAAGAGCCGAAAAAGAACTGAAAAGAGCATTAAACCTTCTAGGAAAAAACCTCGCTTTAGGTACTGAAAAAGTAGGCTATTTAAATGAATTTGAAGAAACAAAACATAAAATTTATATTAAATAAAAAAAGAGTAATTATGATACACATTAAAAAACCCCTAGTTATAGTTTCACTATTGATTTTACCCTTATTCGGATTTTCACAATCACTATTTGATAAATATGAAGATTTAGATGAAGTAACCTCAGTGGTCATCAACAAAACAATGTTCAACTTATTAAGTAAAATTGATGTAGAAGTTAACGATCCAGAGGCACAAGATTTTATGGACATAGCTAAAAGCATCAATAGTTTAAAAGTTTTCACAACTGAAGACGAAAAAATTGGAGCAGACATGAAGGCGTCAGTAACTTCTTATCTGAACTCAGCTTCACTTGATGAACTGATGCGAATCAAAGACAAAAATTCTAATGTCAAATTTTATGTCAAAAATGGTAAAGATGAAGATCATGTAAGCGAATTACTGATGTTTGTTAGTGGCTTTAAAGATTTAGACCTAGAAGTTAATGGCAGAAAGTTTGAAACTGTGATTTTATCTTTAACAGGAGATATTGACTTAAATAAAATCAATTCTTTAACAAAGAAAATGAATTTGCCTCAAGAGCTTAATGAAGCATCTAAGAAAAAAAAGTAATTCATCAATCTTAAATCAAACAGTTATGAAACACGTATTTTACATCTTAACATTAGCACTAATGGTTGCAATAACATCGTGCAATTCGGGTCCTAGTCTCCAAGAGTATTATGTTGACAATAATGAGAACCCAAATTTTATGTCTTTTGATTTACCTGCGAGTATTCTGAATATTCCATTAGCTGAACTAAATGACAAACAAAAAGTAGCGGTAAATTCATTGAACAAGTTGAATATATTGGCTTTCAAAAAAACCGATGCAAACGGTGCAGACTTTGAAGTTGAGCAGAAAAAGGTAAATGCGATTTTAGATAACGATAAGTACATCGAGTTAATTAAAATGAAAACTGCCTTTGGCAATGCTACGGTTCAGTATTTAGGTGATGAAGATGCTATTGATGAAGTTATTGTTTTTGGTAGTGATGCTACAAAAGGATTTGCTTTGGTTCGTGTTTTAGGTGATGATATGAATCCTGCACATTTGGTGCAGTTACTACAAGCCGTTGAAAAATCAGATTATAATGGCGAAGGTCTTGAAAGACTCGGAGAATTTTTGAAAGAATAAATAGCTTTTTTTAACTCATAAAATCTCGCTTTAGAATGCTAAGGCGGGATTTTTTTTAAAATTTATTTTTCAGGTTTCTATTTTTTATATTCGTGCAACTTTAAAAATTTATTAAACACTAATTAAACACTTTTAAAAAATGGAAAATTTATCAATGGAAACTATTATGGGTTATGTAGAAACTTACGGCATACCTGTTTTAAAGGCAATTCTGATTTACATCGTTGGATCATGGGTTATCAAAAAAATAATGAAGATTACCAAAAAGGTAATGTCAAAAAAGAATTATGATGAATCACTTCAAAAATTCTTAGTAAACCTCATAGGGTGGGCTTTAAAAATCTTCCTAATCATTACCGTTATTGGTACTTTAGGTGTTGAAACAACAAGTTTTGCAGCATTAATTGCGGCTGCAGGTTTAGCCATTGGTATGGCATTACAAGGGTCGCTAGCCAATTTCGCTGCTGGTGTATTAATTATGATTTTCAAACCATTTAGAATAGGGGATCTAATAGAAGGACAAGGAGTTACTGGTGTGGTAAAGGAAATTGAAATCTTTACTACCAAATTGACAACCCCTGATAACAAATTAGCCATCATACCAAACGGCACTTTAGGCAACGGAAATATTATCAACTACACTGCAGAAGGTAAAATTAGAGTTGATACCATGGTAGGTATTGGTTATGATGAGGATATCAAAACTGCTAAAAATGTTTTAATGGAAGTTTTAACTTCGAATCCAAAGGTATTAACAGATCCTGCACCATCAGTAAATGTTGCTAACTTAGGCGATAGTTCTGTTGATTTAGCTGTAAGACCTTTTTGTAAGCCAGAGGATTATTGGGATGTTTTCTTTGCCACCGTTGAAGGAAGCAAATTAGCCCTTGACAAAGCTGGAATTGAAATTCCTTACCCACACGGAGTTGAAATTCAGAAAGAAGCATAATTCTTAAAATAGAGATAAACAAAAAGACCGCCAATGGCGGTCTTTTTTTATATGGTGTTTTTAATGGAAGTATCAAAGAATGTTTTGTCTTCCTGATGCAGGAGGTAAGCTGCAACCTTATTAAGTAGCTATTGGTTTTTCATCAATACCATTTAGTTGAAATTCCATCTTATCAAGATTCCTTGTTCTTCGAAATGACAATACAAGATTATATGCCCGTATAATTACTCGGACTAATCGCTTTCAGTTCATTCTTAATATCCGTTGAAACTTCTAAAGTATCAATGAAATCAGCAATCGATTGTTGATTAATCTTGGTATTGGTTCTTGTCAATCCTTTTAACGCTTCGTAAGGGTTTGGATATCCTTCACGTCTTAATATAGTTTGAATAGCTTCTGCTACAACTGCCCAATTATTTTCTAAATCTTGTTCGAACTTCTCTTTATTTAAAAGTAGTTTCCCCAACCCTTTAAGAGTTGATTTGAAGGCGATGCTTGTATGCGCGAAAGGTACCCCAACATTTCTAAGAACCGTACTATCAGTCAAATCTCGTTGTAATCTTGAAACCGGAAGTTTTGCTGATAAATGTTCAAAAATCGCATTGGCAATGCCTAAGTTACCTTCAGAGTTTTCAAAATCAATAGGGTTGACCTTATGTGGCATCGCGGAAGAACCAACTTCTCCTGCCTTTATTTTCTGCTTGAAATAATCCATTGAAACATAGGTCCAGAAATCTCGATCTAAGTCAATAATGATGGTATTAATTCTCTTAAGCGTATCAAATAAAGCCGCCATATGGTCATAATGTTCAATTTGCGTAGTAGGAAACGAATGTTGTAATCCTAATTTTTCTTGCACAAATGTTTGACCAAAAGCTTTCCAGTCTATCTTCGGATAGGCCACTTGATGGGCATTAAAATTTCCCGTGGCGCCACCAAATTTAGCAGCGCTAGGTATATCATTTAATAAATTGAACTGCTCCTTAAGACGTTCAATAAAAACATCAATTTCTTTTCCTAATCGAGTAGGAGAAGCAGGCTGACCATGAGTTCTTGCCAGCATGGGTATCTTTTCCCACTCTGAAGCTAATTCTTTTAACTTCTCAATTAGCTGAAAATATTCAGGAACATATACGTCATTCATTGCTTCCTTAATAGATAAAGGAATTGCTGTATTATTAATGTCCTGCGAGGTTAATCCAAAGTGAATAAATTCTTTAAATTCTCCTAATCCGTACGTGTCAAAAGCTTTTTTAATAAAATATTCTACCGCCTTTACATCATGATTAGTGGTTTTTTCTATCTCTTTAATTTCTTTTGCATCTTGGGCATCAAAATTTCGATATACATCACGTAAAACTTCAAATTTCGAAGCATCAAAATTGTTTAATTGCGGTAACGGAATTTCACATAGGGCGATGAAATATTCAATTTCAACACGAACGCGATATTGTATTAAAGCTTGTTCTGAAAAATAGCTAGCAAAAGTGGCAACTTTGTTTCTGTATCGCCCATCAATAGGAGAAATAGCGTTTAAAGGATTCAATGACATTTAAATAGAATTGATTGAATTTTGGCAAAGGGCAAAGATAAACATTCAAGCGCAAGTGACGAAGGCTAAATTCTTTTAATACTACTTTAGTTTGGCAAGTATCATTCGTGCACGGGCTTTATAAGCGGCACTGCCGGCAGCATAATTTTGTTCTAAAATCATTTTTAGTTCTGGGTGCACCCATTCAAATTTTTGACCTAATAATAATAGGCACGTCATACTATACGCTTGCGCCGCGACTTTGTGGTCGCCAATTATCCAGTCAAAACAGGCAGTAGTTATGCGTTCTAAATGCATATTACTTAATGCTTTTTGTACTTCTTTATTTTGTTTTTTGAAATATCCCAAAATTAAATACTCACATATTTTTGCCATGGGTCGAACCGAAGGATGTAAATGCAATTCACTTAAACTTGCAGTGAAAACATCTAAATGATTAAAAATATAAGGCAGTCTCTCTTTTGCTGTAAATTCTAATACCCAACAGGCTTTTGATGAGATTTGACTGTTTTGTTCAAATGCAATTTCAAGTAATGGTGCTACCAATTCAGGATTGTTTATCACTAATGTTGCCATTTCTTTTCGCTTTTCGCGTGAATGGTTCACATAGTCTAATGCCTTAAATAGTTCTTCTTTAGTCATTAATTTGCCATTAATTCAGCAACGAGTTTTGGTACTCCGACGGCGGCTGATTCTTGAATGATAGTCAGATTACCATATTCTGAATTTGAAACATTCGGCTTTGGGTCAACAAAATAGATAGGTGTTGCAGGTGCTACAAAATTTATAAGTCCGGCAGCAGGGTAGACTTGCATTGAAGTACCAATAATCATAAGTATATCAGCTTTTTCAGTTATTTCAACAGCCTTCTCTAATAAAGGCACCTGTTCGCCAAACCAAACTATATGTGGACGAAGTTGATGTCCGTTTTCGCATAGATCGCCCTGATTTAAATCAGTTTTCCATTCTTGAATATCAGACTCATTAACTGTACTTCTCACTTTTAAAAGTTCGCCATGAATATGTAAAACATTAGTGCTTCCAGCCCGTTCATGCAAATCATCAACATTCTGAGTAATAATTGAGACCTCATATTTTTCTTCTAAGGCAACTAATGCTTCATGGGCAGCATTGGGTTTTACTTCAAAAAGTTGTTTTCTACGCTGATTATAAAAATCAAAAACTAATTCAGGGTTTTTAGCAAAACCTTGAGGTGAAGCCACTTCCCTAACATCATGACCTTCCCATAAACCATCAGCATCTCTAAAGGTTTTAATGCCACTTTCAGCACTAATTCCAGCACCCGTAAGAACAACTATTTTATTCATTCCTTAAAAATATACTTTTATTATATTCGAATCATGTTTAACCATCAACTTTTAAATTATCTAGAAAATTTCATTTCTGAAGAACGCAAAGAGCGGTTTTTAGAAGTGCTAGAAGAACGCACCAAGTTTTTAACCGTGGCGATTGAAGATGTATACCAAATGCACAATACCAGTGCTGTACTGAGAAGTTGTGAAATTTTTGGTATTCAAGAGGCTCATGTCATTCAAGCTAGAAACCGAAAAGTTCTTGATAAAAACATTGCCATGGGTGCTGAGAAGTGGGTTGATGTTCATAGTTATTCTACAACTACTGATTGTATTGAAACTCTAAGAAATAAAGGATATCAAATTATTGCAACTTCACCTCATAAAGAGGATTGTCTTTTACATGATTTTAAAATTGAACAAAAAACTGCATTGTTTTTTGGAACTGAAAGAGATGGCTTAAGTGATGAAGTACTTTCAAAGGCTGATGGGTTTTTGAAAATACCAATGTCGGGTTTTACAGAAAGTTTTAATATTTCAGTTTCTGCCGCTATTATTTTACAACATTTATCAATTCAACTGAAAAAATCAGACTTTAATTGGAAATTAACGGAAGAAGAAAAACTTGAAAAAAAATTAGACTGGACCAAAAAAAGTATTAAAAGTATTGATGATATTCTAGAACGTTATAAAGAACTTAGTTAACTATTTTTCATACATTTAAGAAACTAAAACAAAACAAAATGAGTATTGCAATTTACATTATCGCCGGACTTTTAGCTTTAATTATACTACTACATTTAATCGGGCCTAAAAACTATGATGTGTATAGAACTATAGAAATAGCACGACCGCAATCTGATGTTTTTAATTACCTTAAGTATCTTAAAAATATGGATGATTGGTCGCCTTGGGCAAAAAAAGACCCAAATATGAAAAAAGAATTTACGGGTACTGACGGCGAGGTTGGGGCGGTAAGTTATTGGTTAGGAAATAAAGAAGTTGGAGAGGGCGAACAGGAGATTAAAAAAATTATAGGAAATCATCGCATCGAATCAGAATTAAGGTTTTTGAAACCCTTTAAATCTACTTCTGATTGTTATTTAGATGTTAATGACAAGGAATCTGGAAAAACTGAGGTCAAATGGGGATTTGCAGGTAAGAATAAATTTCCGATGACCATTATGTCACTTTTTAAAAGTATGGATAGCATGGTTGGGCCCGATTTTGAAGAGGGAATGAAAAGCTTGAAAGCCAAATTAGAAGCTTAAAATTGAACAGTTTTATAACCCTAAGACTATTTTATTAGTTCTAATAATACCATTTCATATTGATTATCGAGTAAAACACTTCCGTTTTTAACCACTACATCAGTATTTGAATAGGCATCATGAATTGTACTACCATTTGTAAAAAAATCTTTCACTAAAATCTCTTTCTTCCCTTTGGGTAAATTTAAACCTATGACCACTTTGTCTGCATTATCGTCATCGTTGTACGTTCTGACAAATACATAATTTTCTTGAGGAATTACTTGGTGTCTACCTGCACCTATGGCTAAATGTTTGTTTCTAAACTGTCCTAATTTCATCCAATGTTGATGAATTTCTTGTGTAGTTTTATACTGCTGTAAATCATCCCAATTCATAAAGGATCGCAGGGTGGCATCGCCTTGAGCATCTTCAATAGTTAGGTTTCTGGCAGTTTCATCCCCATAATAAATTTGAGAAGTACCAGGAGTTAACAATAAAATATTCGCTGTTTTAAAGGGTTTTTCTCTTGCTTTATCAAAAGGTTGCCCGTCATCATGGGAAGTTAAATAGTTGACAACGCCTTTACCTGTAAATGCGGTATGCAACAGAGAATCATATTTTGTAAAAACAGATTCATAATCTTTAGTTGCATCATATTTCAGTTCAAAATTGATTAAACTATTAAAACCGTGGGCAAAATAATCTACTTTTTTATCGCCAAAATCATAGTCACGACCACCTGAAATACCATAACCATATACTTCGCCCATCATGTAAAAGGCGGTATCATCTAATTTTTGATTAGAGTTTTTCTTTTTCCAATTATTAAAGGCATAGGATCCTTGCTCATAAAGTTCGGTCCATGCTTTTTCATCAGCATGTTTAACTGTATCAACGCGATACCCGTCAATACCTAATTCGTTCACATAATCAGTCAGCCACTTTATAATATAGGCCCTTGGATTTCTTGAATAGCCTGTGCGTTCGAAGTACTCCTCAAGTTCTTGTAATTCTTGTTCGAGTCTACCTTCATTTTTCCATTTTGTCAATAGTTTTTCGGGTAGCGCAACTTCTTCATTCGAGTCGGTTAAAATATCAGGCAAATTTGCAACAAGTGAACAGGCCGTGGTATTCTCATAGGTAGTAAATTGACATGTAGGTCCTTCACGTACCCATTCTTTAGGCCAAACGGGGTCTTCTTTTGTAACCGGACCAGTATGATTTAAAACGGCATCCATCAATATACGAATGCCTTTAGAGTGCGCAGTTTTAACCATTTCTTCTAAATCATCGTAAGTGCCGAAATTTGGGTCTAAGGCTGTCCAATCTTTGGTCCAATACCCATGATAACCATAGGTGTTTCCTGTGCCTTCATCGGTATCGCCATGAATTTGTTCAACTATAGGTGTAAACCAAATGGCATTTACACCGAGGTCAGAGAAATAACCTTCATTTAATTTTTGGGTTATGCCTTGAATATCGCCACCCATGAATCCTCTCAAAACCGCCGTTTTATTGGTACGATTAAAATTTATATCATTATTCGAGTTTCCGTTATTGAAACGATCGGTTAATAAGAAATAAATAGTTGCATTTTGCCATAAAAATGGGGTAGTAGAGGTAACTTCTTCAGATGTTTTTTGACCTTCTTTACAGCATACAAAAGTTAAAACAAAGAAAAGCGCAAAAAGTAATTTTTTCATGTACTGCCTATTTTTATAAAACTATTAAATATAGGTCTAATCAAAAAACTTTAAAGATTCGAATACTATTAAATACTAAATTTAAGTATTTAGTTTCTTGGCTTGTTGTTTCTATTCAGCACCTTGAAGTCTTCGTAGCAGCCGCTTATAGCATCAAGAATCTGCAAGTCGTTAGCGGTGGTAATAAAAGATTTTGAATAATTGCAATTGGTTAAAATATCTTCAAGGTCAACTTTTTCAAGCTGTAATAATTCTTTTAATGTTTCTCGGTCAAATTTTGAAGCGAGTAAATCTCTAATTTCATCATCTTCTTTAATTTTGCGCAGTTTGCGCATTTGATTAGGTTTTTTTCCGAAGAGATTTCGCAATAAATCTGCCGGATTCAAAATAGCACCAAGCACTTTGGTCACTGCACTAGGACTTTTATTGCCTGCTTCGTAAGTTACTGGAAGTCCGGAAATACTATATTGATATGCCGTATTAATAGGTAGATTTTTTACATCAATTTCTAAAAAACCAGTCAATTGATAGGGTCTAACAATTACTTCTTCAAGTGCATAGGCTAATTCAGTCAACGCAATTTCAGTTTCTTCAAATTTCAACATATCATTTGTGACCCTAATTTTCTGAGCTTTAAAGCCGAGGTACGAAAAATATAAAGTATCATTTACAGCGGCCATAATGCTGAATTTACCTTCTGCATTGGTAATCGTGCCTTTTACTTTATTCAAATTAACAATATGAACACTTTCTAACGGAAAATCAGTTTGTGCATTAATAACAATAGCCTTGAATTCTTGACCTGGATCAATATTTTCATCCTTTTGGGTATGCCCCCAATAGGCTACTAAAATGAATACAAAGGGTAGTTTTTTATACATCTATTAGAATGTTATGCATTGCAAACAAAATAAAAAAAAACAAATCAATATGTACTGTTAATATAGTATTAACTAAAAGAAATTACTTTTTCTTTTTTTGCTTCTTCTTTTACCTGAATTTTCACTTTTCGAGAAACTTTTATTGCCACGTCTTCTATCTCTGCCGCCAGAGCTTCCGCCTTTATTGCGATCACGTCGTCCACCGCCACCTCCTCTATTTCGATTTCTTCTTCCACCACCACCGGGATTCTTAGAAACTTCAACGTTGACAAATCTGCCCTCGACCTTTAAGTCTGTAAAAGTGCTTAAAACTTTCTCAGTAACCTCAGCTTCGGTATTAAAAAATGAAAAACTGTCTTTTACATCAACCTTAAATAGATCATCTTTACCAAGACCCACGGTGTCTCTTATAAAGTCTTTTAAAGACATCCAATCATAACCATCTTTTTCTCCTACATTGATAAAATAACGTACTTGACCGTTTGCTGGCCCTCTTGAATAATCGCCACGATCTCTTCCGTCTGAAGAACTTGATTGATTTAGATCTTTGCCTTTTTTATAATAATTAAAGAAGCGCGTAAACTCAACTGAAACAATTTTCTTAATTAATTCTTCACGATCAACATCTTTAAGAACATCTGTAATAGCAGGCAAATAAGATGCAATATCCTCATTGACTTCGGTGTCTTTAATTTTATTGGCTAAGTGAAATAGTTGTATTTCACAGATTTCGATTCCTGTTGGAATTTTCTTAGCAATGAATTCTTTTTTAATTTTTTTCTCAATAGATTTTATTTTACGCATTTCACTGCGTGTTACAATAACCATTGATATACCTGATTTACCGGCTCTACCAGTTCTACCACTGCGATGAGTGTAGGTTTCAATTTCATCAGGAAGTTGATAGTTGATAACGTGCGTAATGTCATCTACATCAATACCTCGTGAAGCCACATCAGTAGCCACCAGCATTTGTATTTGTTTCTTTCGAAACGAGTTCATTACTAAATCTCGCTGATTTTGACTTAAATCACCATGTAGCGCCCCAGCACTATACCCGTCTTCTATTAATTTTTCAGCAACCTTTTGAGTATCTCTTTTGGTTCTGCAGAAAATTACTGAGAATATGTTTGGGTTAGCATCAGCCAATCTTTTTAAAGCCGGGTAACGATCACGACCTCCAACCGTATAATATTCATGCTGCACATTTGAAGAGCCTGCATTTTTTGTACCCACCGTAATTTCTTGTGGATTATGCATGAATTTCTTGGCAATGACCGACACTTCTTTAGGCATGGTCGCAGAAAACAACCAAGTTGATTTATCAGCTGGTGTATTTGATAAAATATCTTTGATATCTTCAAAGAAGCCCATGTTTAGCATTTCGTCTGCTTCATCAAGCACGCAGTAGTCAATTTTAGTAATATCGACTAACTTTCGGTTGATCATATCTTTCATTCGACCCGGAGTGGCGACAATAATTTGAGCGCCTCTTTTTATCTGTCGCGCTTGTTCTGTGATACTCGCACCCCCGTAAATAGCTACCGTATTGACACCTTTCTCAAATTTTGAGTAGGCCTTCATTTCTTTGGTAATTTGTAAACAAAGTTCGCGGGTAGGGGAAAGTATCAATCCTTGAGTGGTTCTACTTGCACTATCTATTTTTTGAATTAAAGGGAAACCAAATGCGGCAGTTTTACCTGTACCTGTTTGCGCAAGTGCAACCAAATCAGTTTCAGTTTCTAATAAAATAGGAATTGCTTTTTCTTGTACTTCTGAAGGGGTTTCAAAACCCATGTCAGCAATAGCATCTAATAAGGACTTTTCAAGTCCTAGTGCTTCAAATTTATTCATAATGTAGTTTACGTTAATCGCAAATATGTATGTTGCATAGAGCGATTATCGACGTAATCTACCTAAACTCGGGGCAACACATGCTATACTAGCGGCATTTAATAATGTGGCAAAGGTAGTGTTAATTATTGATACCAGATTTAAACAGTTGTTTTGAAATAAGCTACGAACTTCTCAATCGCTTTTGCCCGGTGGCTAATTTTGTTTTTAACGGCTAAAGGAAGTTCAGCAAAAGTTTGTTGGTATCCTGAAGGTTGAAAAATAGGGTCATAACCAAATCCGTTTGTTCCTCTTTTTTGATCAATTATTTGTCCGTGGGCTACGCCTTCAAACAATAGCGTTTCTTTAATAGTATTAAACGCAATAACCGTTTTGAAGTGAGCGGCTTTTGAAGTTTTTTCTTTTAGTAATGCCATTAGTTTGTTCATATTATCTTCTGCACTTTTTTGTTCACCTGCAAAACGAGCAGAATACACTCCTGGTGCACCATCAAGAGCATCGACTAAAAGCCCGGTATCATCAGCAAAACATGGTAATTGGTACATTTTTGTTACATAATCTGCTTTAATTTGAGCATTACCTTCAATGGTTGTGGCTGTTTCAGCAATGTCTTTATGACAACCAATATCAGTTAAAGAAACCAACTCAATATTTTTTGGTAGTAATGCTTTTACTTCTTGAAATTTATTTGAATTATGCGTAGCAAAAATGAGTTTCATTTTAATACCGAGTTTAGATTTATATGAGCCATTCAAAAATAGTACATTTGAATCATGAAGTTAAAAGTACCACCACCAATTGTTTTTTTATTTTTTGCTTTGATGATGTATGGGGTATCAAAATTATTAAATGTTGGTTTTTTTGATTTTTTTGGCAGGCTTTATTTGATGTATTTTTTAATGGGTTTAGCTTTTTCGATTGGGCTAACTGCGCTGATTCAATTTTTCACATCAAAAACTACCACTGACCCAAGAAAGCCGCAAAAAGCAAACAAACTGGTTACCAAAGGCCTTTTTCAATTTACAAGAAACCCCATGTATTTGGGTTTGTTATTGTTTCTTTTGGCCTGGGGCTTGTATTTAGGTAATGCCTTTAATGTTATTACTGCGGCCTTGTTTGTTATGTATATGAATAAATTTCAAATCATACCTGAAGAAAAGGCCTTATTAAACATATTTGGCAATGAGTACGCTCAATATTGTACCTTGGTTAGAAGATGGTTTTGATTTTAGTACCTAGTAAATACGTAATGCAGAAAACAAGTAAAATTTTAGTTTTTTTAGTACTTCATTTCGGACTATTTAGTTTTAGTCAAACTAAATATTTTAATTCGTTCGATGATACTAAAATTGCCTATACAGATGAGGGTTCAGGGAAACCAATACTTTTAATCCATGGTTTTTTGAATTCAAAAAAATCTTGGGATAATACCGAATTGAAAAAAGATTTGTTGGCTAAGGGCTATCGCGTCATTGTACCAGATCTTAGGGGAAATGGCGATTCTGACAAACCTCATGATGACGAGTCATATTCACATGATGCTGAAGTCATAGATCTGATGTTCTTAATGGTGGAGTTGAAAATTCGAAAATATTGGGCCGTTGGGTATTCGAGGGGTAGCATCATTTTATCGAAATTACTTACCAAAGATCAGCGCGTTAAAAAGGCCGTTATTGGAGGGATGGGTGTAGATTTCACGAATAGAAATTGGCGTAGACGCATTATTTTTAGAGACGCCTTTAATGGCAAGGTTGCTAAAGAAACACAAGGTGCAGTAGATTATGCCAAGTCTATTGAAGCTGATTTTAAATCACTGTATTTACAGCAAAAATTTCAATCGGTTACATCAAAAAGAGAACTTCAATATGTTAAAGCTAAAGTATTAGTTTTGGTAGGCGATCAAGATAAAGATAATGGAGACCCCGAAGCACTTCACAATCTAATACCCAAAAGTAAATTTAAAATTGTACCTGGCGACCATAACGGCACTCTAAAAACAAAAGCGTTCTCGACCGCTATTTTGTCTTTTTTCTGAGGATAATTTCATTATGAAATTAGTAAAATTTAATAGCGTAAAAAGTGAAATTCGCAATTCTATCGAATCCTCAGTTTATCAAGGATAACTTTTCATAACATTCAAAATAAAATAATAGAAGATCCTGTATTTTTGAATCTTTGATAATTCAATGATTTCTAAAATGATTAAAGAGGCCCGTAAATACGTTTTTGATTTTGACAGTACCCTAACAAAAGTTGAAGCTTTAGATGTTTTGGCTGAAATGACATTGGTAGGAAAATCGAATCGTGATGAAATTATAAATGAAATACAAGAGATTACAAACTTGGGTATTGATGGCGAAATTTCATTTACTGAATCATTAGAACGTCGTATAAAATTATTGAACGCGAACAAAAGTGATTTAGAAGGATTGGTTGCTAAACTCAGAAAAAAAATATCAAAATCTATCGAATCGAATAAAGAATTTTTTGAGAATTTTTCAGATGATATTTATGTGATTTCATGCGGATTTAAAGAATTTATTGATCCCATTGTGGCAGAATACAATATTCCGTCAGACAGGGTGTATGCGAACACGTTTAAGTTTGATGCGGATGGAAAAATCATTGGCTTTGACGAACAGAATCCGCTTTCTCAGCACAACGGAAAAATTGAATGCCTAAAAGGCATGAATCTCGAAGGCGAGGTTCAAGTTATTGGCGACGGCTATAGTGATTATGTGATGCGTGAAGCTGGTATTGCCGATAAATTCTTTGCGTATACTGAAAACGTGCACAGAGAAAAGGCGGCTAGTAATGCAGATCATGTAACACCAAACTTAGATGAGTTTTTGTATGTAAATGATTTACCACGAAACATATCTTATCCTAAGAATAGAATTAAAATTCTATTATTAGAAAATGTGCATCCTGATGCTTTTGAAAATTTATCAGGCGATGGTTTTTCTGTAGAATTAATCAAGCACAGTTTAAGCGAAGACGAATTAATTGAAAAAATTAAAGGCGTACACGTTTTAGGAATCCGTTCAAAAACTCAAGTCACTGAAAAAGTATTAAAAGCGGGCAAGAAGTTATTGGTGGTGGGTGCATTTTGTATTGGTACTACACAAATTGATTTAAATTCTTGTAGAAAACGTGGCGTGGTAGTTTTTAACGCTCCGTATAGTAATACACGATCTGTAGTTGAAATGGCCATAGGTCAAATCATTATGTTAAAGAGAAGTATTTTTCCCAGAAGTACTGAAATTCATAATGGACAATGGCAAAAGACGGCTGATGGATCTAATGAGGTACGTGGTAAAAATTTAGGAATCATTGGTTACGGCAATATCGGAAAACAACTTTCTGTTTTAGCTGAAGCCATAGGTATGAAAGTTTTTTACTTTGATGTTGATGATAAATTGGCTTTAGGTAATGCTGTTAAGTGTGGTAGTCTCGAAGAATTATTAGAACTTTCTGATGTGGTAACCCTGCATATTGATGACAATAAGGCAAACAAGAATTTTATTGGCGAACGTGAATTTGAGCTTATGAAAAAAGGAGCCATGTTTATCAATCTTTGTCGCGGTTTTGTGGTTGATATCAATGCTTTGGCAAACGCATTAAAAAGTGGTCATCTTGGCGGAGCTGCAGTTGATGTTTATCCTGAAGAACCAAGAAGTAATGGTGCTTTTGTAACTGAATTGCAAGGATTACCAAATGTAATTTTAACGCCGCATATTGGGGGAAGTACCCAAGAAGCACAAAGAAATATCGCCGATTTTGTTCCGAATAAAATAATGGAATATATCAATTCTGGTAATACGGTTGATGCGGTGAATTTTCCGAATATTAGATTGCCCAAGCAAAATAATGCACATCGTTTTTTACACATTCACAAAAATGTATCTGGGGTTATGGCTAAAATCAATAAGGTATTGGCTAAATATGAAATGAACATTTCTGGTCAGTATCTTTCTACTGATAGTGAAGTGGGATATGTTATTACTGACTTAGATAAAGAGTATAACAAAGATGTGGTTAAGGCGTTGAAGAAAATTGATAACACCATTAAGTTTAGAGTACTTTATTAAAGTCTACTTTAACGCCCACATAGGGGCGAGCACTAATTACTAAAAACCCTTTCAGACATAAATTAGTTGTTATTGGTAATAGAATTCCACCCTCTACTTTTAGGAAGAACGAAATGGTGCTCTACCGATGATGATAAGGCTCATTTTTCAAAATTGTAAACCCTCTATAGAGTTGCTCAATGATAAATAAGCGCACCATTTGATGTGAAAAGGTCATTTTCGACAAACTTATTTTCCCCTGAGCTTTATGATACACTGCTTCGCTAAATCCGTACGGACCACCAATAACAAGAACCAGTTGTTTGATGCCCGAATTCATTTTCTTTTGTAGATAAGTTGAAAATTCAACAGAACTAAATTGTTTACCACCTTCATCGAGTAACATTAATACGTCTGTTGCTTTTAATTTTTTGAGAATGAGTTCTCCTTCTTTCTCTTTTTGTTGTTTTTTAGATAGGCTTTTGGAGTTTTTAATATCTAAAATGACCTCAAATTCAAATTTTATGTAGTGCTTTAAACGCGCTTCATAATCTGCAATTATTTGCTTTAAAGGTGCACTATCGGTTTTGCCAATGGCAATCAGTTTTATGGTCATTTTTCAAAGTTAAATCAATTTCTTAATTGGCTTTTGTTTTTGTTAATTTAGCGTAAAGATTTATTTCTAAATGATTTCAAAAGAAAAATTCCAGAATGAGGTTGATTTGATAATAGCTAATGCCATACGTGAAGATGTAGGCGATGGAGACCATAGCTCATTATCATGTATACCCGAATCTGCGTCGGGTAAGGCCAAGCTGTTAGTAAAAGATGAAGGTATTATTGCAGGGGTTGATTTTGCAAAGCAAGTTTTTGCTTTTGTTAACCCAGACATGAAAGTTGAGGTACTTATTGAAGATGGTGCTGCCGTAAAGTATGGCGATATTGCTTTTTATGTTTCGGGTAGCTCACAGAGCATTTTAAAAGCAGAGCGTTTAGTTCTCAATGCCATGCAACGTATGAGTGCTATTGCTACCAAAACAAGAATGTTTGTAGATTTATTAGAAGGCACAAAATGTAAAATTTTAGATACCCGTAAGACCACACCAGGACTGCGCGCCCTTGAAAAATGGGCGGTAAAGATAGGTGGGGGCGAAAATCATCGTTTTGCGCTTTATGATATGATTATGTTGAAAGATAATCACATTGATTTTGCTGGCGGTATTACCATGGCCATTGAAAAGACTAAAAACTACTTGGGTACTACCAAGCGTGATTTGAAAATTATTGTAGAAGCAAGAAATCTTGAAGAAATTAAAGAAATATTAAAATCAGATGGGGTTTACAGAATATTGATTGATAACTTCAATTATGAAGATACAAGAACCGCCGTTCAACTAATTGGTTCTAAATGTTTGACCGAATCTTCTGGAGGCATTAATGAAAAAACCATAAGAAAATATGCGGATTGTGGTGTAGATTATATTTCTTCAGGGGCATTGACTCATTCGGTTTATAATATGGATTTGAGTTTAAAGGCAGTCTAAATGTCCAAAAAAATCGAAGATAAACTAAGTAAATTTCCTCCAGTAAAATGGTTGATTACGGTTTTGAAAAAGCTACGCTTGCCAGGTTTTGAAGGACTTTCAATGTATGACCTTATTGAAATATATTCTATAGGCGTCATAAAAGGGGCGCTGTCGACTAGAGCCAGTGCCATTGCTTTTAGTTTGTTTTTAGCGCTTTTTCCGTTGCTTATCTTCATGTTGACCCTAGTACCGTATATTATTTCTTATTTAAGTTTAGGAAATGACGGTTTTGATGCTGATTTTTTAGCTTTTTTAGAATCATTTCTACCCAATGCAACGGGCGAGTATTTTGAACAGATTTATCAACAGATTCGTGACCAGAAAAGACCCGGACTTCTTTCTTCAACATTCGCAGTATCAATTTTTTTAATGGCGAATGGAGTAAATGCAATCTTTGGAGGTTTTGAAAATTCATATCACGTGAATTTAACTCGAAATTTTTTTAAGCAATATGCTTTCGCCTTAATGGTAGGTCTAATACTTTCAATATTAATTTTAATAGGATTTGTTGCCTTCGTTTATTTTGAAGTATATGTTTTAGGATATTTAAAAGATTTCGCCGAGCGAACTTCAGGAAGCGCATTTGAAAGCGGAGAAGTTATTGGTATTCAAATCGCTAAATTTTTGTTCTTTATAATTTTATCTTATTTAACAACCGCCACATTGTATTATTTTGGCACTAGAGAAGGGAAACAAACTAGGTTTTTCTCAGCTGGTGCCTTGATGACCACGCTTCTTTTCATTTTAACTTCGTATTTATTCGGGGTATACATTGATAATTTTGCTCGTTATAATGAATTATACGGAGCTTTAGGTAGTTTGTTAATCTTAATGGTTTACATTTTAATAAACTCAAATATTTTGTTACTTGGTTTTGAATTAAATGCAACTTTGAATTCTTTACGAAAAAAAATAAATAATGAATAGAAGAAATGGTATTACATTTTTGTTTTTTATGATGTTCTCAGTTTGCTGTTTCTCGCAAAGTGTTTTTGGTACTTGGAAAACCATTGATGATCGCACCGGAAAGCCAAAAGGACTTATAAAAATTTATGAAAAAGAGGGTTTGATGTATGGTAAAATCATACGAGTTATAGAGGAAGGACGAGAAGATGCGGTATGCGAGAAGTGTGATGATGAAATGAAGGATAAGCCCGTGGTAGGAATGAATATCATTAAGGGTGGAAAACAGAATGATGATGGCGAATGGAAAGGAAAATACCTTTTCGATCCAGAGCAAGCGATGACCTTTCGTTTTAAAATATGGCTTAATCCTGAGAATTCAAATGAATTAAAAGTACGAGGTTATTTGGCTTTTATATATAGAACCCAAACATGGGTTAGATCTAAGGAATAAGGTGTTGCTCCATGAAAAACTTCATTAATGTAATTTTACCTATTCCTTTAGAGAAGTTATTTACTTACGAAATAACTAATGAGCAAGCTCAATTTCTTTTACCCGGCATTCGAGTGGCAGTGCCTTTTGGTAAATCGAAAATATATACAGCCTTAATTCATGAATTGCATCAAAAACCTCCTGAGGTTTATGAAGCTAAAGAAATACATCAAATTCTTGATGATTCTCCTATAGTATCTACTCAACAACTCAAACATTGGCAATGGATTGCCGAATATTACATGTGCTCAGTGGGTGAAGTATTCAGATCAGCTGTACCCAGTGCGTTGTTGTTAGAGAGTGAAACATTGATTTTAAAAAACGATAAAGTAGAAATTGATGAGGCTGATTTAAAAGATGATGAGTTTTTGGTGTACGAGGCTTTAAATTTTCAGTCCTCATTAAAAGTACATGAAGTAAGTACAATTATAGCGCGTAAGAACATATTGCCTATTATCAATAGATTGCTTAAGAAAAATGTTATTCTATTAAAGGAAGAAATTTACGAGCAGTATAAGCCAAAGTTGATTCGTTACGTAAAATTGGCTAAAGATTATCAATCTGAAGAAGCTCTTGAGAAATTGTTAGAAAAATTAACAAGAGCACCGAAACAAAGTCAAGTTGTTTTGGCTTTATTTCAATGGCAAGCCACCACTAAAAAACCGATAAAAGTTACTGAACTTGAAAAGACGAGTGGTAGTTCAAAAGTGGTTATTAAATCTTTGGTAGCTAAAGGAATTTTAGAGGTGTATTTTATTCAAACAGACCGCATAAACTTTGAAAATAATGAGGGAGCTAATCATTTAAAGAATTTAAATGAACAGCAAAATAAAGCTTTAAATGATATAATTCAATCATTTGAAAATGAAAAAGTTACATTACTTCATGGTGTAACATCTTCAGGAAAAACTGAGGTGTATATGAAGTTGCTTGAAGACTGTTTGTCAACTGGTAAACAAGCTTTGTATCTCTTGCCTGAGATTGCATTAACCACGCAATTAATAGGTAGATTACAGCGTTATTTTGGATCTAAAATTTCTGTGTATCATTCTAAATTTAATGTGCAAGAAAGGGTAGAAGTTTGGCATAATGTAAAACAAGAAAAGTCAAAAGCACAAATCATTATCGGGGCACGTTCAGCTTTGTTGTTGCCTTATTCAAATCTCGGATTAATTATTGTTGATGAAGAACATGAAGGTTCATTTAAACAATTTGATCCGGCACCAAGATATCATGCTCGTGATGCAGCCATAGTTTTGGCCAAATTGCATAAGGCAAATATCCTTTTAGGATCGGCAACGCCAAGTGTTGAAACCTACCATAATGCCAAAACAGGAAAATATGGTTATTCATCTATGAATAGACGTTTTGGAAATGTAGTCATGCCAGACATTGAATTGGTTGATATCAAAGAGCAATCGCGTAAAAGGCGTATGAAAGGTCATTTTTCAGAACGATTACTTGAAGAAATTTCAGAAACTATTGACTTAGGCGAACAAGTTATCCTTTTTCAAAATAGGCGAGGGTACGCTCCTATAGTGGAATGTAATACCTGTGGACATTCTCCTGATTGCCCTAATTGCGATGTTAGTTTAACCTATCATCAATATAAAAAGCAAATGCGTTGCCACTATTGCAGTTATCACATGGCATTGCAAGAAAGTTGTCAAGCCTGCGGCAGTGTTACTTTAGACACAAAAGGTTTTGGTACTGAACAAATAGAACAGGAGTTAAAAACCTTATTCCCAGAAACCAAAATTGGTCGTATGGATTTAGATACTACGCGAGGTAAATATGGTTATGAAAAAATCATTACTGCTTTTGAACAACAAGAACTTTCTATTTTGGTGGGTACACAAATGCTTACCAAAGGTTTAGATTTTAGAAATGTGAATTTAGTGGGCATCATGAATGCAGACTCTCTTTTAAATTTCCCTGATTATCGGGCGTACGAACGAAGTTTTCAATTGTTAACGCAAGTTTCAGGTAGGGCAGGTAGGACTAAGAAAAGAGGAAAAGTAATCATCCAAAGTTATAATCCGCATCATCAAATTTTACAGCAAGTATCAACCAACGACTATGAAGGTATGTTTAAAGATCAGTTGTATGAAAGGCAATTGTATAAATATCCTCCTCTTAATAGAATTCTTAAAATTACTTTTAAACATAAAGAATATAATAAATTGAACGAAGCAGCTGAATGGTTTACCAAAGGACTTCGAAATATATTTGGAGATGCTGTTTTAGGACCTGAATATCCGCCCGTAGCACGAATTCGAAATCAATATTTAAAGCATGTGATTTTAAAAATTGAACATAGGCAATCATTAGGTAAGGTTAAATCGAATATTCGCAGAATTGAAAAATCATTTAACGCCATTGCCTATTACCGCAGTGTGAGAATACTCTATAATGTAGATCATATTTAAATTAAGCATAAAAAAAACACCTCGAATGAGGTGTTTTTTTTATTCCCACATAAATTACGGGGCTGGTTATTTTTAAACTCTGCTTAACGCATCGGCTAGCTCAGTTTTCTTGTTTCTACTTAAAGGAATAGATCTTCCGCTAACTTCTACATTTTTACTGTTGAATTTTTCAACCTTTTCAAGGTTCACAATGTAAGATTTGTGAATTCTTAAAAACTTCTCTTCTGGTAATTGCTTTTCAAAAGATTTCATAGTTGATAAAATAACGATATTGGCTTCATCAGTAACCAATTTAATGTAATCGCCAAGAGCTTCTATCCATTTGATATCATTTAAAATAACTTTTCTTTTCTTTAAGTTACTTTTAACAAAAATATGCTCTTCATCTTCATTGACCCTGTGTATTTGCTCATATTTAGCAACTGCTCTACGTACTGATGCGTCAAAACGCGACATTGTAATGGGCTTGTGTAAATAATCAGTCACATCATAATCAAATGCTTTCAATGCATAATCAGGCTTTCCTGTGATTAAGATAACTTGCGGACTGTTTTCTAAAGATTCAAGTAAATCAAATCCGTTGATAATAGGCATTTCAACGTCTAAGAAAATTAAATCAATTTCATTGTTTTTTAAACCGTTTTTCGCTTCGATTGCGTTGCTGTATTCGGCTACCATAGCTAAATTTGGATGGTTGTTTACTAATTTGGCTACTGCCATCCGTTGCATCGATGAATCGTCTACGATAATACTTCGTAATTTCATAAATGGGTTGATTTGTGGGGTTAAATCGAAAACAAAATTCTGAAATAACAACTTTCTAAACAACTAAAGTTGTAAACAAAGAGGCTTATTTTATTCACTTAATCTTCGATATTTAATTTTGATTTGGGTTTAGGTTAAGCTTATTTTTTCATACTTATTCCTTCTATAACGAAGTTTTTTCCGTTTTCTTATAGTTCTTAGTGATTTTTATTATTATTTTTGCAAACCTTAAAACAAATATTAATATGAATCATTACGAAACTGTTTTCATTTTGAATCCCGTGC
>CAZKQM010000018.1:0-39851 GCA_964554895.1 uncultured Maribacter sp.
AAATAAAACGTAAAAAGATTTCGTCTATTATAAAAATACGAAAGAAAATCCGATAAAATGCTACAAATGTCGGATAAAATGTAACATTTTAGTAATAATTACGCATTTCGAAAAGTTGACTAAGCTTAAAAAGATTCTAAAATAAGTAGCTTAAAACTCCTTCTTTAACGCTGGCCCAATTGAATTCTCTTTGAGGAAAAAGTGATTTACCCTCTTTTTTAAAGGTGTAAACTCTAAAGGCGATTTTAGCGCTAAGCATAAGTAATACGTAGGCAAGTATGGTGTAAGTGTACGAGGTCATATGATAACAACGCACTCTTGAATTAAAATCTTACATCAGTATTGTGTAGTACATCGAAAAGCACATAAAAATTCGACGAATGGTATTTTCTGAAAATAATTCATCGATGAAAAGCACATTTTTGTGCCCTAAAAGAAAAAATCAAGAAATACCGAAAATTATTCGTGCCTTAAATCGAATAGTTAGAAAATTATAGGAAAGAATCAACATCCTTATAAGCATTTATCACGGCGCGTTCACCTTCTTTACTTGGTTTTGAATTTCCATGTTCCATCCCTAAAATTCCATCAAATCCTTGGTTATGAATGAACTTAAAAACATTTTTATAATTGATTTCTCCCGTGGTAGGTTCTTTTCTTCCGGGATTATCTCCAATTTGAATGTATGCAATTTCATCCCAAACGGCTCTCAAGTTGGGTATGAGGTTACCCTCTTGAATTTGTTGATGATAGATATCAAAAAGTATTTTGCAAGATGGCGAATTTACCGCTTTGCAAATTTCATAAGCTTGGGGTGAACCTGTTAAGAAAAGTCCAGGATGATTTCTAAAGTTTAATGGTTCTAAAACCATAGTCAGACCATGAGGTTCAAGAATACCTGAAGCTTGCTTCAAAGATTCAATCACATGGGCTGTTTGGAAACCCATAGACTGTCTTAAATCAACATGACCGGGTACTACAGTCATGTATTTCGCATGAACTCTTTTCGCAACATCAACTGACTCATTGATGTAGGCTAAAAATTCTTCACGTTTATTTTGATCGCCCGAAGCCAAATTGGGTTCTTTCCAGTAAATTTCATGGGCGACAAAAACGCCCATTTCAAGACCTCTTTTTCGCATGGTGGCCGTCATCTTTTCTTGAACACCGATTTCGCGAGTGCGCATATCATTATCTTCAAAGGCAGTAAAACCTTCATCGGCCATAAAATTTAGTTGATCAATAGGATCATTACCGGCATGATGCTTGAACATGCCTAAATGCGGAGCATATTTTAGATTGAATTCATGCGTATCAAAAGAACGCCTTGAATTCTTTGCATACGAGAGCAGACCAGTTGACATTGCGCCACTAACCATGGCAGCTTTTTGAATAAAATTTCTGCGTTTCAATTTGCTGAATTTAAAGCGACCAAGCTTTGCCGCCACTCAATTCTTCTACATCTCCACAGGCAACATATGTGCCTGGTAATGGTAAATATGCTAAAACTTCTTCACCTACATATTCAGAAGTTTTATAACCCCAAATGGTCATACCTCGTAAATTAGTAGCAAAAGCATGGCTAGCTATATCTGCATCAAGTATTGCTTGGTTGCCTGATGCTATAGTTTCATTATACATCTGCACAGCTTTTCCATTACTTTCTTCTTGTTCTTTTGAGATTTTTAGTACAGCAGCCAATACTGGTTCTAAATCATCGGCAGTCAACTCATTAGCATTATTTTTACCATTCATGCTCTTGGCCTTATCTATAAAATTGCCCATGGCCATTTTTAAGAAATTTTGTTCTTCTGATGGCATGACTTGTTTCGCGAAACGATCTATAAATTGATGCACCTGAACCTCAGAAGCTGATGGGGTATCTGTTTTTGGTAAAATAATATCAATCAATTGTGTTACTACCTTGCTTTCATCACTGGATAAAAATTCAGGAACCCATTGAATTGCAGTTTCTTCCTTACAACTTTGAACAATGCTTATTAATGTTGGCGTAGCAACGGTATACCCCAATGCCAAGCCCATGTTTTTAAGTGCTTTTCTTCTATCCATTATATATTTCCTTTTTTAAGTTCATTCGCTGCGTGATTTGCAGCCCTAGCAGTAAATGCCATATAGGTTAAAGATGGGTTGACACAACTGGCTGAAGTCATGAAAGAACCATCAGTTACGTAAACATTAGGTACGTCATGCAAAGCATTGTTACCATCTAAAACAGAAGTTTTTCGATTTCTACCCATACGCGCTGTTCCCATTTCATGAATACCTAAACCTAAGCCTGTTTCATTATCATAGGCTTCAACATCTCTAAGTCCTGCTTTGGTTAACATGTCAACTGCCGACTCTTTCATGTCTTTACGCATGTTCAATTCATTTTCTTTGAATCCTGCGTCGAAAGTCACGGTTGGTAGGCCCCATTTGTCTAATTTATCATAATCAAGAGTAAACCTATTATCTTCATAGGGCAGTACTTCTCCAAAGCCCATCATTCCAAAGGTCCATCCACCAGGTTTAAGTATAGCGTCTTTTAAGGCTGCTCCATGAGATAGCTCAGAAATGTTTTCTTGCCAGTTTCCTCTTGATGCACCCCCTTGATAACCAAACCCACGTGTGTAGTCTTTTCTGTTTGATTTACCTCCTAAGTTTCTAAAACGAGGTAAATAAATTCCACCGGGCCTTCTTCCTTTATAATACTTATCCTCAAACCCATCAAATTTACCTGACGCACCAACTTCTAATTGATGGTCCATTATATTTCTTCCTAATTGGTCTGAATCATTACCCATTCCGTTAGGAAAGCGATCTGATTTAGATTGCATTAATATAGAAGTAGAGGCAATGGCTGAAGCGCACAGAAAAATTACCTTCGCCTTGAACTCATGGGTTTCTTTGGTCAAACGGTCGATAACTTTAACCCCAGTGGCCTTTTTGGTATCTGGATCATAGATAACTTCATGAACAATTGAATCAACCCTTAGGGTCATATTACCGGTTGCTTCTGCTGCTGGCAGAGTTGAAGATAAACTACTAAAGTAAGCCCCAAACGGACAACCTCTAATACATCTGTTTCTGAACTGACATCGAGAACGACCATCACCGTCAAATTGTTTGTCGCTATTAATATGTGCAATTCGACCCGAAGTAAAGGCACGACCATCAAAATTTTCAGCGATTTTTTCACGCATATGATTTTCAACACAATTGAGTTCTAGTGCTGGCTCAAACTGACCATCAGGTAATTGTGGTAAACCTAACTTTTCTCCCGTAACGCCAATATAAGATTCTACTTTATCATACCAAGGAGCAATATCTTTATACCGTACAGGCCAATCAACTCCATGACCATCATTTAAATTAGCTTTAAAGTCAATATCACTCCAACGATAACTATGGCGTCCCCATTGTAGCGATCGACCACCTACATGATAACCACGCATCCAATCAAAACGTCTTTTTTCATTGTATGGATGCTCTAAGTCATTCACAAACCACTTATTACTAGAAGGCCTTGTAGTATACCCTGTTCTGTTTTGCTTGCCTTGTTGCGCAATTATATCTTGTGTGGGTTGATCCCCATTAGGCAAATCCCATGGATCTAAATTGGCGGTATCATAATCCTCTCTGTGAGTAACCATGCGCCCACGTTCTAAAACCAAGGTTTTTAATCCGTTTTCACAAAGTTCCTTTGCTGCCCATCCACCACTTATTCCTGTTCCAACAACAATCGCATCATAGGATTCTTGTTCTTCGTTATAATAAAATTTACTCATTTGCTAAATTGTTTACTCTCTAAATTTATAAAATATAGATTTAATTTTCTACATTTAGTACCCTTAGTTTTAAGGGTTGGCGAACTACAACGATTTAGTTTTCTCATTTCTAAATAAAACAACAAACTATATGAAAACAAAGAACCTCATTCTGAATAGTATTAAAAGCACGTTAATCGTTGCCATTTTTTTACTTTCTTCTTGTAAAGAAACAGTAAAAAGTGAAATGAAAGATGAAGCACATACTGCTATGGCAAAAGAATCGCAAGATGTTACTATCAAACTTTCACTAGCACAATGGTCAATCAATCAGATGATACGATTTGAAGGTGTTGACCCGTATACGTTTGCTGAAAAGGCGAAAAATTGGGGCTTTACTGGCCTTGAATATGTAAGTCAACTATACCCAGCTGATTTACCTAATAATGAATATTCAGCTGAAGCAATGGCACAATTCATTGAAAAATCAAAAGCAGCTTCAGATAAATATGGGGTCGAAAATGTTTTAATCATGATTGATAGGCAAGGTAATTTGGCAGTTGATGATGAAAAAGAAAGAGATAAAGCTGTTGAAAGACATTATAAGTGGGTAGACGCAGCAGCGGCTTTAGGTTGCCATGCGATACGTGTAAATTTAGCCGGGAGTAACGTCCCCGAAAATTGGAAGAAAAATTCAGTTGACGGACTCACAAAATTAGCAACCTATGCGAAAACAAAGAACATTAACATTGTTGTTGAAAATCATGGCGGACTGTCTTCAAACGGTGCTATGTTAGCTGAGGTAATGAAATTGGTTAATTTGGATAATTGTGGTAGCTTACCTGATTTTGGTAATTTTTGTATCAAAAGAAAAGACCCAAAAGACTATTCAGCAGGTTGTGCTGAAATGTATGATATTTATAAAGGAGTTGCAGAATTAATGCCCAGTGCTAAAGCAGTTAGTGCAAAAGCTCATGATTTTGATGAAGATGGCAATGAAACAAATATTGATTATACTAAAATGTTGCAGATTGTTAAAGATGCCGGGTATACTGGTTATATAGGCGTTGAATATGAAGGAAATATTTTAAGCGAAGAAAAAGGTATTATGGCCACAAAAAACCTTATTCTAAGGGCGTCAAAAGAACTCAAATAATTACTTTTTTAACCAAACCAAAGTTTACCAAGTGAAGGTTTTTTTTAACCAGCTATTCGATTATAATTTTTATTGTAACAAAAAGCTTATTGAAGGGTGTAGTGAATTTGATAGTGTACCTGAAAAGAGCATTGAGCTTTTCAGCCATGTTTTAAATGCGCATCATTATTGGAATTCTAAAATTCTAGGCAACGAATCAAGGTATCAGGTTTTTCAAATTCATCAAATTAAAGAGTGGGCTGAAATTCATTATGAAAATCAAAGAACTTGCTTTGAAATTATTACCAATACTGATGATTTTGAGAAACGTATTGATTATGAAAATGATGAGGGTAGGTTGTTCATTAGTAATTTACAAGACATTCTCTTTCATATAATTAATCACTCAGCGCATCATCGAGGACAAATCTCAATGAATTTTAGAGCGAATGAAATCGAACCTATACCTTTTGATTTTATTGATTATAAACGCTAAATAGTTATGAAAAATACAACTCGATTACAACTTGCAATCATGATGTTTTTAGAGTTTTTTATTTGGGGCGGATGGTTCGTTACCATGGGTATTTATCTTCCAAATTCTTTAGAAGCCTCTGGCAGTGATATTGCTTTTGCCTATTCAAGTCAATCATGGGGTGCTATAATTGCACCATTTATTATCGGACTAATTGCTGATCGCTATTTTAATGCAGAACGTATTTTAGGTATCCTACATTTGATAGGGGCTTTTTTAATGTATCAAATGGCAAATGCAGAAGAGGTTTCTATTTTTATTCCGTACGTGTTCGCCTATATGTTAGCCTATATGCCCACTTTGGCGCTCGTAAATTCTGTGTCTTTTAATCAGATGAAAGACCCTTCAAAAGAATTTCCTTTTATTCGTGTATTTGGAACATTAGGATGGATTGTAGCTGGTTTGATTTTTATTAGCATTATTTTTAAATGGGATTCGCCTGAAAATATTGCTAACGGGGCTTTGAAAAACACGTTTCTCATGACCTCCGTTGCTTCTGCAATTTTGGGATTATATAGTTTTACCTTGCCTAAAACGCCGCCTAGAGTATCAAAAGGTAAAAAGGTTTCATTGGCTTCTATTTTAGGGTTAGATGCGCTCAAATTAATTAAAGACCGTAACTATTTAGTATTTTTTATAGCCTCAGTTTTAATATGTATTCCGTTGGCTTTTTATTATCAACACGCGGGGCAATATTTAGGCGAGATTAGTGCTTCAATATCATTAGGAAACAGTGAAATTGGACCTGCAGGTATGATGACAATAGGTCAAATATCTGAGGCTCTCTTTTTGCTATTCCTTCCTTTTTTCTTTGCTAAATACGGATTTAAAAAAACCATTCTTTTCGGTATGGTCGCTTGGGCAGTGCGGTATTTTCTTTTTGCATATGGCGATTCTGGCGAACTTTCTTTTATGCTCATTATCGGCATTGCACTTCACGGCATTTGTTATGATTTTTTCTTTGTATCAGGTCAAATATATACTGATACAAAAGCTGGAGAAAAATATAAAAGTGCTGCCCAAGGCCTAATTACGCTTGCGACCTATGGGATCGGTATGTTAATAGGATTTTGGATTGCAGGTATCATTACAGATCATTTTCTGGTTTCAGAAAATGTTCATGATTGGACGCGTATTTGGCAGTTTCCTGCCTTTTTTGCAATGGGCGTAATGGCATTATTTACTATATTCTTTAAGAATGAAAAAATAGCTTACAAATCATAATCGATTTATTTTAAAAATTAAAAACACAAAAAACACTCAACCTATGCCAAAGAAAATAAGACTCGGAATTTTGGGCGGGGGCGGCGATTCACTTATCGGGGTTTTACATCGCGTTGCTGCTCATATTAATGATAACTATCAAATTGTTGGCGGATGCTTTAATCCAGATTTCAGAGCAAATAAAGCATTTGCTAAAGAAATTGATGTGCCTTTAAATAGAATTTATAGTGATTTTGACACCTTGATTAAAGAAGAAATGAAGTTGCCAGAAAATGAACGTATACAGGTATGTTCTGTTTTGACACCTAATTTTTTACATTTTCCAATGGCGAAAAAATTATTAGACAATGGTTTTCATGTCATTTGCGAAAAACCCATGACTACTACCTTATCCGAAGCAAAATTACTTCAAAAGGCGCATAAAAAATCAGGAACTGTCTTTGCTTTAACGCATACATATACGGGCTACCCAATGGTTCGCCAAATGCGTGAAATGATAAAAAAAGGTGCTTTAGGAAAAATCCATAAGGTTGATGCGCGGTATTATCAAGGATGGATTAATGAAATCATTCATGACAAGAAAAAACGTTCTACTGTATGGCGATTAGATCCTAAAAAAGCAGGAATTAGTTCGTGTATGGGCGATATTGGGGTACATGCCTTTAATATGGTTGAATATACCACAGGGTTGAAAGTGAAGTCGTTATTATGTGATTTCAATTATCTCTATAAGGATAATAAAATGGATGTAGACGGAACCGTTTTAATCAGAATGGATGACCACGTCAAAGGAGTCATAAGAAGTAGTCAAGTAGCTACGGGTGAAGAAAACGGATTAGCCATTTCTATTTATGGAATGAAAGGTTCTTTTCACTGGGAACAAGAAAACCCGAACTTTTTGTATTTAAAAAGTGATACCAAACCTATGCAAGTATACAAACCAGGTCATGCCTATAATTCAAAACTTTCATTAGATGGCACAAAATTACCTGCGGGGCATCCGGAAGGTATTTTTGATTCTATGGCCAATATTTATTTAGGTGCAGCCAAAGCTATAAGAGGTAAGAAATTTAATTCAGGAGAATTTCCAACCATGGAAGATGGTGTTCGCGGCATGAACTTTATTGAAGCTACCGTACAATCAAATAAGAAAAAAAATACATGGGTTAAAATGATGAAATAACTTTTATATCATTTCGATCAACGTAGCACATTTCAACACATCGCTCTCGAAACTGCAAGAAAATTAAAATAACAGATATGAATAAAAAATGCCGCTTTAAGACGGCATTTTTTAATTTTCATATACTTTTTCAAACTCCTCACAAACCACAATCATGCTTTCACGAGGTAAGCGATTAAATGCTTCTAGTTCACGGGTATAATAATCCCAATGTGTTTTTTTCCAGTAGTCAAGACTTTTATCACCCTCTCCTTCAATAGCTGCAAATTCTTGATTGATGCTAAAAAATGGTTTCAATTGAACTTTGGTGGTTCTAACAATACATTTTGCATTTCCTTTCCAATCCGTTACAATTTTGAAATCTCCAATTTTAGGAAGTTTCTCATCACGATATTGCAACCCTAGTAAAGAATGAGAAGTAGCTCTTTTTACACCTTTACTAACCAATTTAGCGCAATCATTAGCATCTTTCTCATTATCACAAAAATGTATGGTTACGGGGGTTTGATGCGCTACCTCTTCTGCTTGTTGATTGAGATAGTCTTGCCATAAATTTTTGGCTGATTCATTATCCATAGTTCTATAAACGGTTTAGTGTTCTCTAAAATTGTTATTTATTTAACTATCAAAAATACCTTTTTTAAATTGTTCAGCGGCATGATTCGCTGCTCTTGCAGTAAATGCCATATAGGTTAATGAAGGGTTTACGCAGCTTGATGAAGTCATAAAAGCACCATCAGTAACATACACATTGGGCACTAAATGAACTTGATTATGTTTGTTCAAAATTGAGGTTTTAGCACTATGTCCCATTCTTGCACCACCCATTTCATGAATGCCTAAGCCTGGATACGATGATTCTTCATACGATTGTACATTTTTAAAACCAGCTTTTTTAAACATGGTCATGATTTCTTTTATAATGTCTTTTCGCATATTCATTTCATTCTCTTTAAACTCAACGTCAAAATCCAATTGCGGAAGGCCCCATTTATCTTTTTCAGTTGGGCTTAGCCTTACCCGATTATCATCATACGGTAAAAACTCTCCAAAGCCAGTAACCCCTATGGTCCAACTACCTGGTTTCAGAACAGCTTCTTTTAGGTCTTTTCCGTAACCCATTTCTCCAATAGATTGAGACCAATCTCCTCTACTAGCAGTGCCCTGATAGCCAAAACCACGCAGGTATCCTTCGCGTTTTGTTTTTTCATTTAGGTTGACAAATCGAGGAATGTAAAAGCCATTCGCACGTCTTCCTTTATAATATTTATCTAAATAACCATCAACTTTAGCAGTTGCACCAAGTTTGTAATGATGATCCATAATTCCTCTTCCTAAGGCATCAGAATCATTACCCAAACCGTTCGGAAAACGTTTTGATTTTGACTGTAATAAAATACCCACTGAGGCCATAGATGATGCACAAAGAAAAATTATCTTGGCTTTAAACTCCAGTTTTTCATGTGTTTCAGTATCTATCACCCGAACTCCAGTAGCTTTTTTTGTAACATCATCATAAATAACTTCATGCACAATAGAGTTTGGTCTAAGGGTCATGTTTCCGGTACGTTCAGCTGCAGGAAGGGTAGAGGAGTTACTACTAAAATAACCTCCAAAAGGGCACCCTCGCCAACAACGATCTCTATTTTGACATACCCCGCGACCTTCAAATGAGGCATTAGGATCAGTGATATGGGCGGTTCTACCAATAGTAATTAAACGACCATCTTCAAACTTCTCAGCGGTACTCTTTTTAAAATCTTCTTCAACACAATTTAAACCCATTGCCGGTTGAAATTTTCCATCAGGTAAAATTTCTAAACCGAGTTTTTCGCCGCTAACCCCAATATATTCTTCAACTTTGTCATACCACGGTTCAATATCTTTGTAACGAACAGGCCAATCAATACTAACCCCCTCTTTCTTATTTGCCTTAAAATCAATATCGCTCCACCGATAACTTTGTCTGCCCCAAATTAATGAACGTCCACCTACTTGGTAACCACGTATCCAATCAAATCTTTTGGTTTGCACATAGGGGTGTTCTAAATCGTTAACAAAAAAGTGTTTATTAGATTGATCAGGAGCCCAGTTCAAACGTTTTTGAATATGATATTTCTTTTTATCATCTTTAGAAAGCGCTCCATTTAGGGGCATATCCCAAGGATCATCATGCATAGTTGTATAATCTTCAATATGTTTGACCATTCGACCTCTTTCTAAGACTAAAGTTTTTAGTCCGTTCTCGCATAATTCCTTCGCAGCCCATCCTCCACTTATTCCAGTTCCTACTACGATCGCGTCAAATTGGGTTTCTTGATT
This sequence comes from uncultured Maribacter sp., assembly GCA_964554895.1. Taxonomy (GTDB): domain Bacteria; phylum Bacteroidota; class Bacteroidia; order Flavobacteriales; family Flavobacteriaceae; genus Maribacter_C. The sequence continues at coordinate 10,167 of CAZKQM010000018.1, forward strand.
CATTTTCACATTTCTTATGGTTATCTTAAGGTATTCAGCTATATTTATAACATAACCCGAGATAAAAAGATAGCTATTAATTTACCTTTAAATATAGGGTTAAATTTTTATAAATTTTAAACTAACAATCTGTAGTAACGCACACCATGAAAACAATAAAAGGACCTGCCGTATTTCTGGCACAATTTGTAGATAGTAAAGCCCCATTTAATAGTTTAGAAGGTATGTGTAAATGGGCGGCAGATTTAGGATATAAAGGAATTCAAATTCCTACTTGGGAGCATTTTCTTATCGATTTAGATAAGGCAGCAGAAAGTCAAACCTACTGTGATGAATTAAAAGGAAAAGTAAATTCTTACGGATTAGAAATTACCGAACTTTCAACGCATTTACAGGGGCAATTAGTTGCCGTGCACCCCGCCTATGATTTAATGTTTGACAATTTCGCACCTGATGCGGTAAAGAACAACCCGAAGGCAAGAACAGAATGGGCGGTTGATGTGGTAAAAAAAGCAGCAACAGCAAGTAGAAGATTAGGTATAAAAGCGCATGCTACTTTTTCAGGTGCTTTATTATGGCATACTTGGCATCCGTGGCCACAGCGCCCTGCCGGATTGGTAGAAATGGGTTTTGAAGAATTGGCAAAACGTTGGATGCCCATTTTGAATCATTTTGATGAAGAAGGGGTTGACGTATGCTATGAAATTCATCCTGGTGAAGATTTACATGATGGCGATACTTTTGAACGCTTTTTAGAAGCAACAGGAAATCACAAAAGAGTGAATATTTTATATGATCCGAGTCATTTTGTTTTGCAGCAGTTAGATTATATTGAATACATTGACCACTATCACGAGTTTATCAAATCATTTCATGTGAAAGATTCTGAGTTCAATCCAACCGGTAAAAAAGGTGCTTTTGGCGGGTATAATGACTGGGGAAACCGTGCAGGACGTTATCGTTCTTTAGGCGATGGTCAAATTGATTTTAAAACGATCTTTTCTAAATTAACTCAATATGGCTGTGATGTTTGGGCGGTAATGGAGTGGGAGTGTTGTATTAAAAGCCCGGAGCAGGGAGCAAGAGAAGGGGCAATTTTCATTAAAGATCACATTATTGAAGCAACACAGAAGACCTTTGATGATTTCGCTGGCGCGGATGTAGATAAAGATATGCTTAAGAAAATTTTAGGTTTATAGTTCGAACTAAATATAGTACCCATGAAAAAAATTCTCTATTTCATACTTTTAGTAATCCTTGTTATAGGATGTAAAGAAAAAGTAAAAGAAGCTGAAAAAAATGCTTCAGAAACAATTGTCACATCTGAAATGGAACGCTTAGAAAATGAGTGGAAAGTTCTCTTTGATGGTAAAACTTTTGAGGGTTGGCATGAATATAATAAAGGAGATATTTCAGAATATTGGAAAATAGAAGACGGCGCTATGGTTTTTTATCCGCCAGAAAATCGTGAAAATGGCGGCTATTTTCATCTGGTTTCAGATAATGAATACACTGATTTTACACTCTCGATTGAATGGCGCGTTTCAGAAGCCGGCAATAGCGGTATTTTTTGGGGGGTTAAAGAAATACCTGAATTAGTCCACCCACATGAAACAGGCCCTGAAATACAAGTTTTAGATAATAATAAACACCCTGATGCTAAAAATGGCACTAATCATAGAGCAGGTGCGCTTTATGATATGGTATCGCCTAGTAAAGATGCAACAATGCCAGTTGGAGAATGGAATGTATGTGAGATTACCATAAACCATAAAATAAATAAAGGTTTTGCAGTTCTTAACGGCGAAAAGGTTTCTGAATTCCCTTTAAACAATGAAGCTTGGGATGCTATGGTGGTAAAATCAAAATTTGCGGGCTGGCAGCATTTTGCGAAATATCCAACGGGGAAAATAGGGCTTCAAGATCATGACGATATTGTCGCCTATAGAAATATCAAAATTAAAGCCCTCTAAAAATTAAATGACCTAAGATGAAATATTTGTTTCTTTTAACTTTTTTGACAGTACCGTTTTCGTGCAAAGAAAATAACACCCATACAATTCAAGATGGTAAAACTGATTATAAAGTTATTGTCTATGAAGAATATTTAAAAGAAGAACCAACCGAACCCGAAGCAACTGAATTTTATGAGCCAAAAGTACCTGCGGTAGGCAATGCCTTAAACAGAAATATACCCCATGATGCTATTGTGCTTTTTGATGGATCTTCTTTAGATGGATGGATTCATACCCAAGATAGCACCGCTGCAAAATGGCATTGGAATAAAGATAAAACCATGACCGTTGCTGATAAAACGGGCGACATTCAAACCACCCAGAATTTTGGAAGTGTGCAACTTCATTTAGAATGGATGTCTCCGGCAAAAATTGAACGTGAAGGTCAAAACCGTGGTAATAGCGGGGTGTACCTTAACGGCTTATATGAGGTTCAAATTTTAGATAATAATGATAATGAAACCTACGTAAACGGACAAGTGGGTTCTATTTATAAACAACATGTGCCCTTAGGTTTTGCATCAGTACCTTCTGGGCAATGGAATACCTATGATATTATTTATCATGCCCCTGAATTTAATGAGGCAGGGGGTAAGATAAAATCTGGCACCTTGACCGTTCTTCATAATGGGGTTTTGATACAAGACCATGCAGAATTGAAAGGCACAACAGAATATATTGGTTGGCCTAAAAATGAGGCACATGGCAAAGGACCTATAAAGCTTCAAGATCATGGTGATAACAGTAGAGTGAGTTATCGAAATATTTGGTTGCGTGAATTATAAATCAAATCAACCATTGCCCTACCTTTGTCAAAATTGAAAAAAAGCATATGATTAAATCAATGACCGGTTTTGGAAAGCATGTAATTCAGCTTCCGTCAAAAAAAATAACTGTAGAGCTCAAATCTTTAAACAGTAAAAACCTTGATTTAAATGTGCGTATGCCATCTGCTTATCGCGTGAAAGAACTTGAACTACGCAAAAAAATCGCCAATTCTTTAACCAGAGGAAAAGTTGATTTTGGTCTTTATGTTGAATTTACAGGAAGTGAAACTTCGGCGAAAATTAATGAATTGGTAGTACGTCAATACATGAAACAATTGAGTACCCTTGCGCAAGGTCAAGATATTGATCTTCTAGAAATGGCTTTACGTTTGCCTGACGCTTTAAAAACAGATACGAATGATATTAATGAAGAAGAATTCGAAACCATTCAAAATGCTTTAGATGTCGCTTTAACTGAAATTAATGGTTATAGAACAGCAGAAGGCAATGCGTTGATGAATGAATTTTTGAGTAGAATTGATAATTTAAAAGAACTGTTGAAAGAGGTTATTAAAATAGATCCCGAAAGACAAGATACAATTCAAGAAAAGCTTAATAAAGCTATTGCTGATGTCAAGGCTGAAGTTGATGCCAATAGATTTGAACAAGAAATGATATATTATTTAGAAAAATATGACATTACTGAAGAAAAAGTACGTTTAGAAAATCATCTAGATTATTTTTCAAAAACCTTGAATTCTTCTGTTTCAAACGGAAAAAAACTAGGCTTTATTTCGCAAGAAATTGGGCGTGAAATCAATACTATTGGATCAAAGGCAAACTATGCACCTTTGCAGAAATTAGTGGTTCAAATGAAAGACGAATTAGAAAAGATTAAAGAACAAATGCTGAATGTGTTATAATGAAAGGCGGTAAACTTTTAATTTTTTCTGCTCCTTCAGGCAGTGGTAAAACTACAATTGTTAGGCATTTATTAAAACAGTCTGAACTCAATTTAGCATTTTCAGTATCAGCTACTTCTCGTCAACCTAGAGGCGAAGAAAAACATGGCGAACATTATTATTTCATCAGTACTTCTGAATTTAAAAAACACATAAAGAATGATGATTTTGTTGAATGGGAAGAAGTGTATCGAGACAATTTTTATGGTACGCTTAAAAGTGAAGTAGAACGACTTTGGGATGAAGGAAAAAATGTCATTTTTGATATTGATGTTGTCGGCGGATTACGGATAAAAAAGAAATTTCCGAATGAAACACTTGCTGTATTTGTTAAGCCACCAAGTGTTGATGAACTAAAAATTCGTCTCAAGAAAAGAAGTACTGAGAGTGATGAAAAAATTAATATGCGAATTGCCAAAGCCTCAATTGAATTGGCCACTGCACCACAATTTGATGAAATAATTAAAAATTATGATTTAGAGGTGGCGTTGCAAGAAGCGCATCAATTGGTTGCTGAATTTGTTGGTTCTGATTAAGTGGGATGGATTTCCCTCGATTACTGAAGTAAGTTCAGGACATAGGCAAGAGTGATATTAAAAGTATTTATGAAAAAAATAGGTCTTTACTTCGGAACCTTTAATCCTATACATATTGGGCATATGGTTATTGCGAATCATATGGTTGAATTTTCAGAATTAGATGAGGTATGGTTCGTAGTAACGCCTAAAAGTCCGTTTAAGGTAAAGAAAACATTATTAGATAATAACCATCGGTATCAAATGGTTTTTGAGGCTACCAAACACTATCCCAAATTAAAACCCAGTAAAATCGAGTTTGATTTACCCCAGCCCAATTATACCATAAATACCTTGGTTCATCTTGAAGAAAATTATAAAAAGGAGTACGTTTTTAGTTTGATAATGGGAGCAGATAATCTCAAAGGGTTTCATAAATGGAAGAATTACGAGACCATTCTAGAGGCGTATCATTTGTATGTTTATCCTAGAATATCAGAAGGAAAAGTAGAACATCAATTCAAAGATCATAAAAAGATACATCATGTAGATGCACCGAAAATGGAAGTTTCTTCAACCTTTATTAGAAAGCATCACAAATTAGGAAAAAACATTCGTGCTTTACTACCAGAATCTGTCTGGAATTATTTAGATGAGATGAATTTTTATAGATGAGCCATTTTATTGAAATTAAAAAGGCGACCCTAGTTTTGAGGGTCGCCTTTTCTTAATAAGTTCAATGCTTATTTATCTTCCAAAGCATCTAAATACTGAATGTCTCTCGTATTTTTTTGAACCGCTATGGCCGCAAATAAACTTAACAGAAAAGACATCGCATAAAAACCTTTTTCACTTAGTTCGAGATTTGCATTCCATAAACCTATAGTTAAAAGGGTAATAGAGGCTATAGTAGTGAACCAGCTTATACTATAGTACATATCACTTACTTGAATACCTTCTTGTCGATCTCTAACACTTTTTTGTACAGAGACCACAGAAAAAAGTCCGAAAAGAAGAATCGTAAAGTAATATCCTTTTTCGTTCAATTCCATGTATGCATTCCAAAGTCCAATACAATAGGAAGTCATTCCTATTAAAACTGCTATCCAAGAGGCAGATACGAAAGCAGCCGTTGGTCTGCCACTAAAATCTTCCACTTTTTTAATTTCACTTTTTTCATTAAAAACTGAATTTTCCATAATTGTTTGATTTAATTATTTGAGACAAAGGTGCGGAGGAATGTTCTGCTACGAAATACAATTTTTGTAAATTACTTACGATTAAATAATATGCTATTTGTTAATTTTAGTAATAAATAATGAATAAATTTAAAAATAAACTTATGTTTAAATGAATGGAATAGTTGCTATTTTGGGTACTTTAACTACGGATGAAAAGCAAGAATTCATACTTCAGCTGCGGAGACGCAACCGCAGAACGGACACAAAAAATGAAAAGCTTTTTAAACTCATCAATGCTGGAAAGACTGCCGATTTAGATATCCAATTGTACGGTAAACCATCACGAAATGCTTTTCATGCGCTGTGTAAAAGGTTACAAGATAGTTTGATTGATTTTGTTGCAAGTAAGAGTTTTGCTGGCGAGACCTCTGAAGAACTTGAGATACTCAAACTACTATTAGCTGGTAGAATCTTTTTTGAAAAAAAGTTATACAAGCTTGCATTTAAAACGCTTGAAAATGCCGAAAGAATGGCAATTCCATTAGACCTCTATGCTATCTTAAATGAAATTTATCATACTAAGATTCAATATGCGCATCTAAATACCAATTTGAATCTCGATGAAATCATCGAATCTTCGAAAAGGAATATGAAGTTTTTTCAGCAAGATTTTCATTTGAATCGAGCCTATGCTGTTATTAAATCTAGATTGCGGAATATCAGCCATGGTTCAATAACCGAAATTGTTCAAAATACCTTTTCAGAATTTGAAATTGAAGTTTCAGAAGCCTTAACCTATAAGTCTTTGTATCAATTAATGGAGCTAACTGCCACAGCGGCAACATTGCAAAGTGACTATTATTCCATTTCTCCATTCATGTTGGAATTGTATGCCCTAGTTGATAAAAAAAGCAATCTTAAAAACAAACATCGCTTTTACCATTTAAATATTTTGAATATGTTGGCAGTTACTCAATTTAGGAATAAGAATTTTGCTGCTTCAACTGTTTTCACTGAAGAAATGGAGCTGGAAATGCGGAAAGACAATAACGCCTATAAAAGAAGATTCGAAGAGAAGTTAATTCTCTTGAAAGCATTGAATCACAATTATACGGGCAAACACGAAATAGCAATTGATATTTTAATGAATTATGGAACAAATTCATTAGATGTAAAACTATTGATTGTCATGTGCCTTTTTCAACAAGGTAAGATTGTATCTGCATACGAAATCATTAAAGATCTTAAGCATAGTGATATTTGGTTTGAAAAGAAAATGGGTTGGATTTGGGTAGTTAAAAAGAATCTTATTGAAATTCTTATTCTTACTGAATTAGATAAGCTAGACCTCGTTCTTTTGAATTTAGAACGATTCAAAAGAAAATTTTCAAAACGACTCCAAAGTCAAGGAGAGGGTAGAGTTTTGACATTTGTAAAATTGATAAGTAGATATTACGAAAATCCTAAACAAGTGATACGTCAAAGTTTTAAAGCCGAAGTAGAAGCTTCATTTGAATGGGTAGAAAAAGAACAAGAAGATATATTTGTATTGAGCTTTTTCGCATGGCTAAAATCTAAGATGCAGAGAAGAAATCTCTACGAAGTAACTCTTGAACTTGTAGGTCAGAAAAAAATCTAATTCTTATTTTCAAGAAGTTTATTAGACCATTCTAAAGCCTCATTCATACTACTGAAAACACGCATGGGCTTCTTTACAAAAATGCGCTCTAGATTTGATAACATGCGTCTTCTTTTACTTTCTGAAACCACCGCAAATCCCTTTAAATTTGGAACAATTGAAAATAATTCCTTGTAGGCTACTGGATCCATTGAATAAGAATTTTTGCGATTTGAGATGTAAACAAAAGGAATGGTACCTTTATATTCTTGTGCAATTACTTGGGCTGCAATAGTCGCATTTTCATAAGTAACATGTATGCCTTCTTTAACCTCGCCAACTATAATATTTGGATAAAAAGTCAAATAGCCAATTTCAAGGTCATGTTCCGCTAGTGGAATTTTATTTTTAAATGTTGTAAAACCCATAGGGGAAATTTATTTTGGAGGGTTGTTAATTCTACAAAATAGGTGAAAAAAATACGATGAAAAATAATCAGCGATTATTATCGGTGTAAGCTATCATTTTATCGGTTAAGGATACCTAATTTTTAAGAATCGTAGTTGAAATAATACTTCAATGTATTTTAGTGGAAGTCAGTATATCTGTGCCTAAATATTTATCATCATAATTATAATACCAAGCTCTTGTCTTTGGCATTTTGATTCCTGAAATTTCTTCTTCGCCAGTGAGCAGAATATATTCCCCATCTGGTTTTGATTCATCTCGAAAAAATTGATATACCTCCATAGCGAATGTATTGGGGTCGAAATAAAAATACCAAATATCGCCTCCAACTTCTTTTTCATATGTGGCTTTTAAAACCAAATATTCTTTGCCTTTGAAAGTTTTCTTTTGAGTTTTGTTATGGATAATGGTACCCGGGTCTTTCAATTTCATAGGTAAGCCATAGAGATAGGTATAATAGTTTTTATACATATTCGCACGTTCGCATGTCAAGCGATGTTTTTCTTTGTCTTTTTCCGATATTTTAGTGCTTCCATTTAGCATGAGTTCGCATTCTCCTTTCTTTAAAGTTTGAGTTATTGTCGAACTATCTCTGTTCACGACGACTTGAAAATATTCCTCAGGAAGATTAATAGAAATGTCGCTTACTCGTTTTTGTCATCTGGATTACTCATTGTAACTCCAAAATTTCCTTTAAAGGAATTCCAATTATTTTCTGGATCGTGATAGGAAATAGCTTTATCAAGTAACTGTTTACCTGTAAGTTCTTGGCCAAAAGAAACCAAAGAAATATGTGCTGCTAAACATAAAAAAAAGTACCTCATTATAGTTGTAGTTTACTATGTCTAAGGTACTTATATTTCTTGATTTTATAAATAATTACTACTCTTTAGACTGCTCTATGGTAGCAGGGGCAACAGAACTATCATGGGCAGTATGATATTGCTCTAAAAGATTCATAGTAGCCGTCATAAGGTCTTTCGTTTCTAAAAGCAACGAGAAATAAAGTGTCGTGTTTTTCGGACTCGACTCTTCCGTACGGGTTCTAGAAATCTGAGTTTGTATTTTATCAGAAACCATATCGAACAAGCGTTGTTTGTTTTTCAAAACATCTCCTATTTCCTCAAAAGATCTATTGTCAAACGCTTTTTTCGTATCGTTTAAGATGGTTTCAAGCTCTGCATCAATCTCTTTAAGTTCCTTGATTTGGTTATACTTAAGCTTCTTATGGTTATTGTTGATATGCTTATGGCTAATCTTAGTAATGTATTCAAGTGACTGTGCCATATCCTGTAAATAACCAAGAATATTAATATAGAAATCACTAGCCCCAACACTTGCTTCGTCAAGGTTTTTAATGAAATAGAAAATATTATCTCGTAAGTCATCTATTTCATCAGATAGTTTTACCACACCTTTTTTATTCTTTTTCAGTTGAGCCAAATCTTGTACGGCTAAACCATTGATACTATTGGTGTATAATTTGTTTGTACGCTTCACAACACGTGCAATGTTACTAGCACTTTCTTCTATAACTCCCTGAATAGAGCTACTTTCAGAACGGTTCAAGCTGTCTTCAGCTTTTTGCTCTTTTGCTTTTTTATTATAAGCGATATAGTTTCTAGCCAATAATAAAACTGCTGTAAATAAAAGCACTGCAATTGCCGCACCTTTTCCAAAATTGATAATTGTTAATACAGTACCGGCTGCTATAAATGCGATAATGGCGGTTCCAAACCATCCACCAATAACATTAAGCACTCCGGCAACACGATATACAGCACTTTCTGCACCCCAAGCTTTATCTGCTAAAGAAGTACCCATAGCCACCATAAAAGTAACGTAGGTTGTTGATAATGGTAATTTATAGGATGTTGCTATCGATATAAGTATACCAGCTACCATAAGGTTTACTGCTGCTCGAACCATATCAAAAGCCGGAAGCTCATGAACTTTATCTTTAGAAAGAGCAATTACTGGTTTTTCAAATTGCTTGTCAATAGAGGTATTCCAAGAGTCGGGAAATATTGAATTGAACCAACCTGAAATCGCCATCGCTCCTCGAACTAGTCCTCTAGATAGAAAATTTGGTTGAAAACGTTCATTAGCTTCTCCTTCACGAGAAAGGTTTATTTCAGTATCAGCTACATACCTTGCCTTTTTAGAAAGCCATAAGGTGGCTACCATCACAGCACCAGAAAGTACTAATAAAAGTGTTGGAGTAGGTACCTTTTTAGAAAGTACTTCCATACTGAATTCTGCTGCCGGTACTCCAGCTAGTTCCCAAGCTTCATACGATTGCCAAGCTGCAATAGGAACACCAATAAAGTTTACCAAGTCATTACCCGCAAAGGCAAGGGCTACTGCGAAAGTACCAACTCCGATAATTAACTTATAGATATTGACTCTTGCAAACTTCATTAAGATGTATGAAAGAAAAGACCAAATGACAAAGTTTGCCGCTACAATAGCAATCCATTGATCTTCTAGAAAATCTTTTATTTTGGCTCCTCCAATAATATCAAAGCTTTCACCTGCATACGGTGTTCCTTTAATACCCTTCATCAATATAAAATAGGTCATGGCCGAAAGAGCAACTCCACCAAACAAGGCACCTGCCCAAGTAGCTTTTTTCTCAAAATTATAGGATAGTAATAACCTTGAAATCCATTGGACTATCGCCCCAACAGAAAATGCCACAAAGACCGAGAGCAGAATACCAGATATAATTTGAATAGCTTTTTCAGTATTGATATAATTCACAACTTCTGAAATACTACCATTGTCTGCGAAAATCTTAATCAACGACATTGCTACAGCTGCACCCAATAGATTAAAAACGATGGAAACCGTTGTAGAAGTAGGCATTCCTAAAGTATTGAAAAAATCAAGGAGTAAGATATCAGTAATCATCACCGCCATAAAAATGAACATGATTTCATTAAAATAGAATTCACCCGGATTAAATATTCCCTTACGTGCCACTTCCATTAAACCACTCGAAAATACGGTACCACAAAGAATACCGATACTAGCAACTATCATGATCGTCTTAAAAGAAATGGCTTTTGAACCTATGGCAGAATTTAAAAAGTTAACGGCATCATTACTGACGCCAACAACTAAATCGGCAACTGCCAAAACGGCTAGTGCAATAACGATTAACAGGTAAATATTATCCATAATTTCTGGCAGTTATAATTTTGTAAATATCTAAAGTCTTGGTGCTAGTTATGTTATCTAAAGGTTATTATTTATTAGAAATGAATATCAAATTGTAATCGGTACATTAATTCATCTGAACCGCCATCAACTGATAAGTAACTTAAATCAGTTTGTACTTTCAATTTGTGTCCCGCAAGAAACTTAGAAAGCCCTAGGGTATATTGTGTTTCGGGGTTTCTGCCTACAAGGTCATCTAAATTGATATTGGTATATCTACCCGAAACCTCCCAATTGCTTTTGAATAAATACCCAGTTTGTAAGTTTAGTCCGTTACCTACCCAAACAACATCTCCAGTTTCAGAACCGTCAGAGTTTTTGGCAATAGGGTCTTCTGCATCTCTATTTGCGTATTCCCACATAAAAGAGAAACCACTGTATTTGAACATTCCATCGAAAAAGAAGGTATTTATATCGGTCTCAAATAAACCTACATCGTTTAGCATGAAAGAACCGAGATTACTTCTGGTTTTTACTGCGTTTTTATTGGTGTCATAGTTTACCGCGACCATTAGCTTCGGTGTTTCCTCTCTTTTAAGGTCACTTCCGCTGTATTCACCTTTGCTTTTAAATTTACCAAAGGGAAGAAATTCAAGACGTGCCGTATATTGGTGTCCACCTAAATTACCTTCTGTAATATTTCTTCCTTCTCCCTGTGATAATGCAAATTTTTCACGAATCAAGAATTTTTTACCTAGTGTAAAATGGTGTCTTAATTGTATGCCCATATCACGGTCGATATTAAATCGACTATTGACCAAAGAGCGGTCTACCTGTTGTAAATTTCCTGAGGAAATAACACGTTCTATATTACCTGGAAGTTTAGTTTGACCCACCCATAATTCGAAATTTTCATAGAAATTCCACATGACTACCGCATCTAAAATATAGCGCGGGGTATTTCTGGTGAATTCAGACCCACCTGAGATATCTCTGTTTGAAAGACCCAGTTCCATTTTATATTTCAGCTTTGGAGAAAAAGCAAAACCATCGAATTTTAATCGAGCACGTCTAACCAAAAAATTCTGTTCAGGGTTTACAAGGCCCCCATCATCTCCTTCATCCCAAGTTGAGATACCTAAGAACTGCATACGAGTACCAATTTTCATGGTCCATGTACTATCTTTTCCTACTAGATTAAAAAGTCCTTTTCCGAATGCTGGTGCGTTCGTTTCTTGTGCAAATGTTGCAGAGGATACGCCTAATAAAAGGCAAATAATCAAAAGTTTAGTTTTCATCTAAGTTTTAGTTTTTATCTGCTGCAAATAAATAGGACTAATGTTAAGTTAATGTTTCGCAAATGTTATTTCTAGAAGAATTGTTTTCGGGTTTGTTAACAATAAACGAGTCATCAAAAGCAGTATCTTGCAGATTGATTAAATGTGCATTATGAATTGGGAACAATTACTCTCCTTAAAACGCTTTGGCGACAGCCATAAAAGACTACGAAAAGAACAAGATGAAACCCGTTTGGGTTTTGAAGTAGATTACGATCGTATCATTTTTTCATCTGCTTTTCGGAGTTTACAAGATAAGACACAGGTAATTCCACTTTCAAAAACTGATTTTGTGCATACGCGATTGACGCATAGTTTAGAAGTGTCGGTAGTAGGGAGAAGTCTAGGAAGAATTGCAGGGAAGAAAATTTTAGAAAAGCATCCGCATTTGCAAGAAGTTCATGGTTATCGTTTTATTGATTTTGGCGCAATAGTTGCCTCCGCTGCTTTGGCACACGACATCGGAAATCCGCCATTCGGACATAGCGGAGAAAAAGCAATAGGAGAATATTTTGCTACTGGAGAAGGCCAAAAATATAAAGACCAACTTACCAATAAAGAATGGCAAGATTTAATTGATTTCGAGGGCAATGCAAACGGATTTAAATTACTTACAGAAACTAGAGAAGGTGTTGATGGCGGCTTGCGATTGAGTTATGCAACTTTGGGTGCTTTTATGAAATACCCGAAAGAATCACTACCTAAAAAACCCACCAAGCATATTGCTGATAAAAAATTCGGCTTTTTTCAATCAGAAAAAGATGGTTTTAAAGAAGTTGCTGAAGAACTTGGTTTAATTCAAACGCGTGATGGCGAAAACACCAGTTTTTCTAGGCACCCCTTAACCTATTTGGTAGAAGCTGCCGACGATATCTGTTATACCATTATTGACTTTGAAGACGGCATCAATCTCGGGCTGATTTCTGAAGATTTCGCCCTAGAGTATCTAATCAAATTGGTAAAAAATAGCATCAATACTAAGAAATATAATTCGCTTAAATACAAAGAAGACCGACTGAGTTACCTTCGTGCCTTAGCTATTGGCACTTTAATTCAAGATGCTATTGATGTATTTATAGATAATGAGGAAGCAATTCTTGATGGTTCTTTTGATGTTTCTTTAATGGATAAAAGTAATTACCAAGCTCAGATTACTGATATTATTTCTTTAAGTATAGACAAGATATACCAGTCTCAAGAAGTAGTTGAGAAGGAAATAGCTGGGTATAAAATTATCGCTGATATTTTAGATGTTTACATTACGGCTCTTACACGTAAAAAAGAAGGGAATGCATCTAATTATGATAAGCTGATGTTGCAAACGCTTCCTGAATTTTATAGCCAAACAGATAAATCAATTTACCAAATATTACTCAGTACCTGTTGTTATGTGGCAAGTCTTTCAGATAGTGCAGCGGTTCATATTCACAATAAAATAATGGGTAAGCAGCTTTAAATTTGAGTACTCAGTGTTCAGTTGGTAGTGGTAGTATGCAGTTTAATTTGTCATACCGAACTGTCAGGTTGAGCGGAGTCGAAACCAAAGTGAGGAATCATACGCTAGGATGAAACAACCAAAATAGTGCAATCAAAAACTACAGAATTTAATTCAACTAACTAGTTGGTTGAAACTTTGGTTAGTTCCCTCCTTCGTCGGGAAGACAAATGAAAATGAGAGGACATTTGAGTTGTTTATTTGTTATTTTTTATTGTCATTCCGAACTGTCAGGTTGAGCGGAGTCGAAACCAAAGTGAGGAATCATACACTAGGATGAAACAACCAAAATAGTGCAATCAAAAACTACAGAATTTAATTCAACTAACTAGTTAGCTGAAACTTTGGTTAGTTCCCTCCTGCGTCGGGAAGACAAATGAAAATGGGAGGACAAATAAAACCTCGCGAAGTCTTAAACTACAAAAAGGGTTCTATTTTTCTTTGAATGGAATCTACATCAATTCCAGCAAGCATATGCAATTCTTTTACTGTACCATGCTCGACAAAAACATCATCAATACCCATAATGTCAATTGGAATTTGCGCCTCTATTTTATTTGCATATTCTAAAACAGCACTTCCGAGACCACCTGCTTTGCATCCGTCTTCGAGGGTAATAATGTGACTATAGTTTTGAAATATTTCTTGTAATTGGTCTTTATCTAAAGGTTTTACAAAGCGCATATTGTAATGCCCAATTTGGCTTGTATTCTCTAATTTATCTAGAAGTTGAGTAACCGTGTTTCCAATATGCCCTACGGAAAGTAGGGCGAGTTTAGTTCCTTTTTTAAGTTCTTCAGATATGCCTATTTCAATTTTTTCAAACGGAAGTCTCCATTCCTTTAAAACACCTCTTCCTCTAGGATATCGTATCGCAATAGGATGTTTCAAGCCTAATTGGGCAGTGTACATTATATTTCTAAGTTCTCTCTCATTCATTGGAGAAAAAATAATAAGATTAGGAATACATCTTAGATAGGCTAAATCAAAAACACCATGATGTGTAGGGCCGTCTTGACCTACCAAACCAGCACGGTCTAAGCAAAATATTACAGGCAAATTTTGAAGTGCTACATCATGAATTACTTGATCATAAGCCCGTTGTAAAAAGGTTGAATAGATATTACAAAATGGAACCAAACCTTCAGCAGCCATGCCAGCTGCTAAGGTAACGGCATGCTGCTCTGCTATACCTACATCAAAAGCCCTTTCAGGAATTTCATCCATCATAAATTTTAAAGAACTACCCGTTGGCATGGCTGGGGTAATACCTACTATGTTTTTATTCTTTTTAGCCAGTTCTACCAAAGTATGACCAAATACATCTTGGTATTTTGAGGGTAGATTTTCATCTAATTTTTGAACACGTTCGCCAGTTTTAGCATTAAATTTTCCCGGTGCATGATACACTACCTGGTTTTCTTCGGCTTGTTTTAAGCCTTTCCCTTTTGTTGTAATTACATGTAATAGTTTCGGACCTGAAACTGATTTTAATCGCTCGAATTCTGAAAGTAAAGTTGGTAAATCATGCCCATCAATTGGTCCGGAATACTCAAAATTCAGACATTCAAAAATATTCTCATCTTTAGCGGTACCTTTTTTTACATTGGTTAAATATTTTTTTAAAGCACCTACACTAGGATCGATACCTATGGCATTGTCATTTAGAACAATGAGCACGTTGACATCCGTTACCCCCATATGATTAAGGCCTTCAAAAGCCATTCCGCTAGCGATAGACGCATCGCCAATAACCGCAATATGTTGTTTTTTTAAATCTCCTTTTAGTTTAGAGGCGATTGCCATTCCTAAAATAGCGGAGATAGAGGTCGAGCTATGCCCTGTGCCAAAAGCATCATATTCACTTTCGCTCATTTTTGGGAAACCACTAATACCACCTAATTGTCTGTTGGTGTCAAAAATTTCTTTTCTACCCGTTAGAATTTTATGTCCGTAAGCTTGATGACCTACATCCCAAATGAGTTTGTCATTCGGAGTATCAAAAATATAATGCAAAGCAATGGTTAATTCTACCACGCCTAAACTAGCGCCTAAATGCCCTTCTTTGGTAGAGACAATATCAATGATAAAAGCACGTAATTCTTGCGCGAGTTGTGGTAAATCAGTCTTTTTTAGAAGGCGAAGGTCTTTCGAATTCTCAATACGGTTTAATAGTGTCATGGTATGCGACAAATGTACGGTAAATTCATTTTTTGAAGGCTTTGTCAGTAGGCTTAAAGTTGTATTTTTGAAATTATGATTTTACCCTTTGATGACACCTATTTTATGAAAAAAGCTTTACAAGAGGCCGAGGCTGCTTTTGAAAAAGGAGAAGTGCCAATAGGTGCTGTTATTGTGGTTAAAGATAGAATCATTGCCAGAGCGCACAATCTTACCGAGCAATTGAATGATGTTACCGCACATGCAGAAATGCAGGCAATTACTGCTGCCGCCAACTTTTTAGGTGGAAAATATTTAAAAGATTGCACACTATATGTAACCCTTGAACCCTGTCAAATGTGTGCTGGAGCCCTATACTGGAGTCAGATTTCTAAAATTGTATACGCTTCTAAAGACCCACAACGAGGTTGTGGTGTTATGGGTACTAAATTGCACCCTAAGACTAAAATTAGTGGGGGTATTTTAGAAGAGGAGGCTTCACAACTTTTGAAAAGGTTCTTTATTAGCAAACGAAATTTGAACTAAGATTTATCTTTTTTTCGAGGTGGCTTGCCCTGCATTTTTCGCACATTTTCATCGTTCAACATATAGTCTTTGAAGTCTTTCCCCTTACTTTCGGTATACAAAAAAAGTGGCATGGCAATAAGAAATAAGGTTGCCACGCCTGAACCGATATACCTATGCGCTACAATTTCTTCTGAGCCATCTAATGAATATCCGTAGAGAATCAATCCGATGGAAGCCAACACTATAAGTAGAATAAAATAACGCATGTTTATAAAAGTTCAATTCTTTAAAATCTAAAACCGATTACCCATATTACTGCGCAAAACTAATCAATTCTCTACGGTAGGCCGTGAGTAGTTTTGATTTAGAAACAAAGCCATAATACGTTCCATCTTTGACTACAGGTAAATTCCATGCGCCACTATCCTGAAATTTTTTCATTACCGTACGCATATCATCCTTTTGGTAAAAAATAATTTCTGGCGGATTATTCATAAAAGCAGATACCAGGGTTGTTTTGTACAACTTGGTTTCAAACATGAATTCACGCACATCATCTAAAAGAACAATGCCTACCAAAGCCTTATTTTCATCAATAACAGGAAATAAATTGCGCGTAGATTGTGCCACTGCATTATGTAATAATTCTTCTAAATACATAGTTGAGGTAACGCTTATGAAATCTTGTTCAATAACATCATCTAACTGCATAACGGTCAAAACATTTTCATCTTTATCGTGAGTCAATAATGCACCTTGTTTTGCTAATTCACGCGTGTAAATAGTGTGATCAATGGTTTTTTTGGTAATTAAATAAGATATGGCTGCAGTAATCATAAGGGGTACAAATAATTCATAACCACCAGTTATTTCTGCAATTAAAAAGATGGCTGTAAGGGGGGCATGTAATACTCCTGCAATTAAACCAGCCATGCCCACGAGCGTGAAATTACTTTCAGAAACGGCGAAGCCGAAACCTAAATTATTAATCACTTTTGCCACTACATTACCTAGTGCACTACCCATAACCATGGTAGGAATGAAAATGCCACCTGCACCACCTGCCGCGAAAGTGGTCGTCATGGCAATAGCTTTGAAAATTGTTAAACCGAATAATAGGGTTATAACTACCCAAATATTGCTTAAATACGCATCAAAAGGAGTTGTACCTATGGCAGATAAATGATTACCATCTAACAAATCATTAATAAAACCAAAACCTTCTCCGTAAAGCGGGGGAATAAAATACAGCATGATTCCAATGGAGATTCCGCCCACCAATAATTTGTATTTTGGGCTCTTCAGGGGTTTGAATAACTGTAGAATTCCGAAATACATTTTAGTAAAATATATAGACGCTATTGCCGTGCTTACTCCTAAAAAGATATAAAATAAAGTTTCTCGAATTTCAAAATTATCTGAAAGTCGAAAATCAAACAGTATCTCATTGCCTAAAAAGAAATAGCTGGTAATTACCCCTGATACTGAGGCCAATAATAAAGGCATTACAGAAAGCATTGTAAAATCAATGCTAAAGATTTCAACGGCGAAAATAATAGCCGCAATAGGCGACTGAAAAATAGAGGCAACGGCACCAGCTGAGGCGCAGGCAATTAATAATGAACGGGTGTTAGAATTTAAATGTAAAAGGCGTCCTAAATTTGAACTTAGAGCAGACCCAGAGGCAACTGCCGGACCTAGTAAACCCACCGAACCACCAAAACCGACCGTAAGTGGAGCCGTAATTAAGGGGGAATAAAATTTCTTTAATTTGAGTAGCCCCTTTTTTTTACTCAAGGCAAATAATATAGATGAAACCGCATGTTCTAATTTTTCTTTGTGTACAAATTTCACATATAAAAATACTAGTGTCAGACCAATTATGGGAAGTATAAAATACAATTGGTTACTCGAAAATATGATGCCATCTTCTAACGAAGATTGAATAAAAAAAGTAAGATTCTTAAGAATTACTGAGGCTAAACCTGCAAGTAACCCTACGGCTATCGCCAAAATATGTGTGAAGGTTTTGTTGGAGATATTTTTATACCGCCATTTTAAGAATTGTTTAAAAAGTGCTTCTATTCTTTTCTGCATCTAAGGAGATTGCTGACCTAAAATTAAGGAAAAACTTCCAGTCTTTTCTCGACGTAGGAGAGAACTTGCGTGAGTGCAAAATTGGTTTTTTGGTAATTGAAGAATATAGTATTGACGAAACCAAATTGCTATTTCTCCTTATTATAAGATTCCTCAATACTTTCGGAATGACAAGAGAGGCTATTTTCTTTTATCTAAGTGCGAACCATAGGCGAATGGTTTTAATTTCTAAATATCCAACTTCAAATTCAATTCTTTCAACTGATCCTCATCAATAGGAGCAGGAGCATCAATCATTACATCACGCCCACTATTATTTTTAGGGAAAGCGATAAAATCGCGAATGGTTTCTTGTCCGCCTAAAATAGCAACCAATCTATCAAGACCAAAAGCAATACCGCCGTGTGGGGGCGCACCATATTGAAAAGCATCCATCAGAAAGCCAAATTGTGCTTTTGCTTCTTCAGGGGTAAAGCCCAAATGTTTGAACATGATGGCCTGTGTTTCTTTATCATGAATACGAATAGATCCACCGCCGATTTCGTTTCCGTTTAACACCAAATCATAGGCGTTCGCACGCACTGCTCCTGGGTCAGAATCGAGCATTTCTAATTGACCTGGTTTCGGAGAAGTGAATGGATGATGCATTGCATGATAATGACCCGTTTCTTCATCAAGTTCTAACAACGGAAAATCAACTACCCAAAGCGGAGCAAATTCATCAGGTTTTCGAAGACTCATGCGTTCTGCCAATTCCATTCGTAAAGCACTTAGTTGGGTTCTAACTTTGTTTTTATCTCCAGATAGCACACAAACCAAATCCCCTGCTTTTGCGCCAGTTACCTCTGCCCATTTGGCTAAATCATCTTGATGATAAAATTTATCAACTGAAGATTTGAAGCTTCCGTCATCATTACAACGGCAATAAACCATTCCTAAAGCTCCAACTTGTGGTCTTTTGACCCAATCAGTCAGTTTATCTATTTCTTTTCTAGTATAACTATTTCCTCCAGGAACAGCAATTCCGACTACTAATTCCGCAGAATTAAAGACATTAAAATCTTTATGCTGCGAAACTTCGTTTAGTTCGCCAAATTCCATTCCGAAGCGAATGTCTGGTTTGTCATTGCCATAGCGTTTCATGGCTTCATCAAAGGTCATTCTTGGGAATGATTCAATAGTAACACCTTTGATTTCCTTCAGTAAATGTTTCGTTAATCCTTCAAAAGCATTCAATATATCTTCTTGCTCAACAAAAGCCATTTCACAATCTATTTGTGTGAATTCAGGCTGACGGTCTGCTCTTAAATCTTCATCTCTGAAACATTTTACAATCTGAAAGTACTTGTCTAATCCGCCAACCATCAGTAATTGCTTGAAGGTTTGCGGCGATTGAGGCAGCGCATAAAATTGGCCTTCATTCATACGGCTAGGCACCACAAAATCACGGGCACCTTCAGGCGTAGATTTTATGAGTACAGGAGTCTCAACTTCAATAAAACCTTCATCTGAAAGGTATTTACGCACTTCAATAGCCACCTTACTTCTAAAAATTAGATTTTCTTTTACCGGATTTCTACGGATGTCTAAATAGCGATATTTCATACGAATATCTTCACCACCATCTGTTTCATCTTCAATGGTAAAGGGAGGCGTTATCGATTCATTTAAAACCTTTAGTTTTTCAACTAAAACCTCAATATTACCGGTAGGAATATTTGGATTCTTAGAAGCCCTTTCAATTACTTCACCTTCAATTTGAATAACAAATTCGCGTCCTAAACCTCTTGCTTGCTCTAATAGTTCGGCAGAACTACGGTCTTCATCAAAAACCAATTGGGTCAGGCCATAGCGGTCACGAAGATCAACCCAAACTACGAAACCCTTGTCACGGGTAGTTTGAACCCATCCTGAAAGGGTTATTTTCTTCTTAATATCTGATTCTCGTAATTGTCCGCAGGTATGACTTCTGTGCATTGGTATGTATTTAAGCTGCAAATTTAAGAACTATTACCAATAACGGGCTAAAAAAAAGATTACTCTACAAATAGCGGAATCTCTTGATCACACGTCGCTCTCAATGTCCTCACCCGGAAATACCGAAAAAGGCATTTCTGATCTCTTTAAAGGAGAGTTAAAAAATAGATTGACGAAAAACATGTAAAGATTTTCGCAATAGTTTTCCTCCTTGGGAGGGATTAAGGGAGGTCTTTTTACTCGATAATCGAGATTTAAAATGCTCCGAGGTTTGCCTCGAAAGACTATTGTTATTTTCCTCCAAATTCCTCTTGGGCTTGCCCCGAGGTTCTTTACTGAGATTTCTTGTAGAAATTTTAAGCAGCATTTTCAATAAGCGGTTTGTCTTCGATATCGGCATCTGACTTTCTCCAATTGAGTATTCTTATTTTCAAGCGATAACTCATCAGAAATAAGACGGGCACAATAATAAGCGTTAAGAATGTTGCAACGATTAATCCGAAAATAACGGTCCAAGCTAAAGGCCCCCAGAATATGACATTATCGCCACCCACATAAATTTGAGGATCAAATTTTCCAAAAAGTGAGATAAAATTAATATTCAAACCTGTCGCTAAAGGTATGAGCCCTAATACCGTTGTTATGGCCGTTAGAATTACAGGACGCAAACGCGCCTTGCCACCTTTGATAATAGCATCAGTAACATCTTCTCTCGACAATAAATCGTCATCAGAAATAGTCAAAGTTATTTTCTTGCGATCAATTAATATTTGAATATAATCTAAGAGTACCACCCCATTATTTACAACAATACCTGCCAGCGAAATAATACCCATCATGGTCATCATAATTACAAAAGGCCAACCTGTAGCAACTAATCCGCCAAAGACACCAATAAAACTTAAGAAGATGGCAATCATGATAATCATTGGTTTTGAAACACCACCAAATTGAAAGACAAGAATAAGCATGATTAATCCTAAACCAGTAAAGAATGCGCCACCTAAAAAGGCACCTTGTTTTGCCTGCTCCTCCAATTCACCAGTATAATCAATTTTTACACCACTAGGTAAACCTTTAAAGTTTTCCATTTCCTTTTTAATTTGGTCTACAATAACATTGGCGTTACCACCGGGTTTTAAACCTGAATACACAGTTACAACACGTTTTCCATTGTTATGTTTAATTGCATTGAATGATGATGTGTTTTTTTGCGAAGCAACTGCAGAGATTGGAATCTCTTTTATTTTTCCGGTATTTTGGTCTCTAAAAGTGATATTTTGATTAAACAAAGCACTAGTATTATACCTCAGATTATCATTGAAACGAACGTTAATGTCGTAATCTTCGCCATCTTTTTTGTAGACTCCTGCTTTGTTACCAAAAATTGATCGTCGTAGTTGTTGACCAACTTGACCAACAGAGACCCCTAATTCACCCGCTTTTTTGCGATCAACAATGACCTCCATACCTGGGCTACTTTTGTTTACATCTACTTTTAGCCCTTCCATACCATCAATACTTTTTGAATTGATATAGGTGCGCATACGCTCGGCCACACTAATTAAGGTGTCGTAGTTTTTACCTTGCAATTCAATGTTGACTGGGTATCCTGCTGGCGGACCAGCAGCATCTTTTTCAACTGAGATAGTTACCCCAGGATAAATATCTGCTAGGGCATTTTGAATTCGCAATCGCAGTTTTTCAGAATCTAAGCCTTCTCGAGTTTTAAACTGCTGCATCGATAAGGTAATTTTTCCGCGATGTGGCATTTCGGCTGCAAACCCACCTTCAGTAAACGGGTTTTCAGCTCCTTTACCTACTTGAGAAACACCAGTATCTACTAAAATATTAGTTCCATTTTTAGCATATTGTTTTTCGCCAATAATACCATATACCTTATTTTCAATAGCTTCTGTAATAACATTGGTTTTCTCAATATCGGTTCCTTGCGGATATTCAATGTAGATGTAAATTTCTTTAGGGGTATTGTCTGGGAAGAATTCCACCTTGGTTCGTTGATTCAAGACAGATGCACCAAAAGTTATAAAAGCAGCTATGAGTAAAAGCATAGTAATGCCAAAATACCAGTACACATTTTTACCTCGTAAAGCACTTTTCAAGCGTCTTTCATACCAGTTTTCTAGTCGAACCAAGCCCCCCTTTTGAAAACGACTTGACCATGGTTTTAAGAAGTATTTATAAGCCCAAAATAACACAGCGACCACTATCAATAAGGTGCCCAAACCGCGTACCGGACCTCCAACAAAAAGAATAAAAATTCCGAAACCAACTAAAATTAAGCTGATGCGTATGAGCTGCTTGCGGGTTACGGTTTTTTCGCCTATTTCCATAAATTTTGACACCAACATCGAATTCATAAAAATGGCAACGAAAAGTGAAGAACCTAACACTACGGATAAAGTAATGGGAAAATAAATCATAAACTCACCCATAATACCAGGCCACATTCCTAATGGCACAAAAGCAGCTACTGTAGTTGCTGTAGATATGATGATAGGAATAGCAATTTCGCCAATTCCTTTTTTCGCCGCTTCCTTTCGTGACATACCTTCTTGGTCCATCAATCGGTATACATTTTCTACCACTACAACGCCATTATCTACCAACATTCCTAGCCCCATAATTAGACCAAATAAAATCATGGTATTCAGCGTATAACCCAAAGCCGAAAGAATCATAAAGGACATGAACATTGACATAGGTATGGCAAAACCAACAAAAAGGGCATTTCTAAATCCTAAAAAGAACATCAATACCGTCACTACCAGAATGATTCCGAAAATAATGTTATTTACCAAGTCATCAACTTGAGTTAAGGTGCTACTACTACTATCATTAGCAAAAGTGATTTCTAAGTTCTCTGGTAAATCTTCTAGTTGTGCAGCGGCAACGATTCCACGAATTTTTTCAATCGCCTGAACATCATTCTGACCTGATCTTTTTTTAATGTCTAACATGACCACGCTTTCGCCCATTTCACGAGCGTAGGTGTTTTTGTCTTCTTCGGCAAAAGTTACCTCGGCAATATCTCTAAGATAAACGGTGCCATTATCTGACTTAACCACAAAATTATTGAGGTCTGATGGTTGCTTTATTTCACCCGTGATACGAATGGTTCTTCGCTGTCCGCTAGCCACTAAATTACCTGCTGACATTGTCATGTTACCATTGCCAATTGCTTGAATAATATTGTCAAAATTTACTTGGGCAGCCATCATTTTATTGATGTCTACTGAAACGGCAACTTCTTTATCTTGTGCCCCGCGAATATCTACCTGCTTTACTTCTTCAAGATTTTCAATTTCGCTTTCAAGAAGTTCAGCATATTCTTTTAATTTTTCAACAGGGTAATCTCCTTTGATGTTTACATTTAATATCGGAAAAGACTCTGCTAAGTTCAGGTCAAAAACAGTTGGTTCAACCTTAGCACCATTAAAAACAGGCCAATCTTCGCTAGCCTTCTCGGCATCAACCTCATCTTTGACTTCTTGTTTAGCAGCATCAACCGTAATATTTTCGTCAAATTCAATAACTACCATTGAGTAATCTTCTTGCGATGTAGAGGTCATCGTAACAAAGTTGCTCACGTTTTTTACCCGCTCTTCAAGTGGGTCGGTAATGAGGCGTTCCATATCTTCTGCTGTATTTCCAGGAAATATGGTACTAACATAAATTTTGGTTTCTACGGCCTCAGGAAACTCTTCACGGGGCATCGAGAAATATGATGAAATTCCGATAAATAAGAAAATACCAATCATTACATAAATGACTGAAGGATTATCTATGGCCCATGAGGAAAGACCAAATTCTTTGTCGGCGTTTTTCTTAGCTTTATTCATAATAGTCGTTAATCTTTAAGTGAAGCAGAGCGTTTAGTTTTTTTCAGTGGTTACCACATCAATAACCTTTACTTGTTGGTTGTCTTTAACACTTCTGGCCCCTTCAACAATAATATCATCTCCTGCTTTAAGCCCTGATAGTACCTCGACATAATCACCTTGCGTTTTACCAATGGTAATAATCACTTTTTGGGCGAGCGTTTCACTATTGTCTTGATTAGTTTTGGTAACATACACATATTGTTGACCCGCAGAATTTTCGGATAGTACGCTCTGCGGAATGAGAATAGCACTAGTGCTGGTGTAATCATTGATTTTTGCAATCGCTGTTAAATTAGGTTTAATTGTCCCTTTTTTATTAGCAACAGGAATTTCAACACGAAAAGAACGATTACCAGGATTAATAAAGTTACTGGTTTGACTTACTTTACTTTGAACCGTGCTTCCTAATATTGGAAAATGAACTTCAACACTTTTTCCAGTAGTAACTGTATTTAAATGTGCTTCAGGCACTTCAACCTCAATAAACATATTTTTTAAGTTTACTACTCGGAAGACTTCTGCGCCTGGCCCCGGACTTACTACGGTACCTTGGTCTTTAATAACCTGATCAACAATACCTGAAAAAGGTGCTCTCAAGGTTGATTTTCCTAACTGACTTTCTAATTGTTTTACCCCACTTTCTTGTGCTTCATATTGCGCTTTTGCTTGCAAGAATTGAATTTCAGAACCAATATTTTGTTTCCATAATCGTTCTTGGCGCTCAAAAGTAGTTTTGGCCAAATTAAGTTGTGTTTTTTGCAAGTCTAATTGACTTGAAAGTCCGCCATCATCTATCGCACCTAAAAGCTGGCCTTTTACCACTCGCTGCCCCTCTTTAACGTAAATTTTATATAAGGTGCCTGCCATTTGTGGGTAAACCAACACATTTTGATTCGTCATTACGTCGCCTTGTAGCTCTAAGTAATGATTAAATTCTTGCGAATTTATTTTCAAAACAGACACCAAGGGTAGCGATGCATTATCATCTAATTCAAGAATTGCCTCATCTAGTTGAGCAATTTTACTTTCTAGTGCTTTAAGTTCTTCTGTTATATTGCTTCGTTTTGAACGAATAACTTCTAAGTCTTTACTCGCTATTGCCTGCTCTACGGAATTTTCTTCAGCTCCGCAGGAGGCGAAAAGAAGAGCGATTATGAATAGTAAGTTGCTAATTTGTTTCATAAGTATTGAATTATAGATTGATGTATGTTTTATTAACTTTATTAGTTGAGGGACTTATGAGTTTAATTATTTAAAATAGTTTCTAATTCTGTTTTTTTGTTGATGACAGCAACCATCGACTGTAAATATTCTTGTTGAGCCCCGTACAATTGCGTTTGTGCTTGGCGTAATTCAAAACTACTCGCCAAACCTTCATTATATTTAATTTGATTTTTGTTTTCGATTCGTTCTGCGAGCTTGAGGTTTTGTTTGGCAGTATCATATTGCTCAATCGCTAAGATGTAATTGCTTTTTGCGCTTTCTAATTGTAATCGTATTTGTGCCTCAGCTTCAGTTAGTTGCGTTTGTGCTTTTTCTAAAGCAATTTTTGCTCTTGCTGTGCTGGCGCTTCTTCTGCCTGAACTAAAAATAGGAATACTTAGGTCAAACCCAAGAATTGAAGCTTCGAACCATTCTTGATTTCTACTTAAAAATTCAAACTGATCTCCAAAACCACTAGCGCCATAATTTATAAATGCGTTAAGGGTGGGTAAGGCTCGACTTTTGGCTAATTTCCATTCAAAATAGCGTTGTTCATTTAAATTGGTAGCTAGTTTAAAATCGACATTATTTTCGATATCGAATATAGATTCGGTAAGTTCAAGGTCGATCTGTTTTTCTGCCAAATCATCTAAGTTTTCTGTCAATTTTGTTGGGGCATCAATGGCAATACCCATTATTAAATTCAACATCTTAAGCGTGATACTTTTTAAGCGAATGGCATTTTTCAGCTGATTTTCAATAGATGATAGGGTAATTTGTAATTGTTCAACACCCTCTTCATCACCCAAGCCGTTTTCGAAAATCTTAGTGGTTTCAAAAAGTGTTTTATCCAAGGTTGCTTTATTCTTTTCAAGAATCGAAATACTTTCTTGGGCAAGCAAAACATTGCCATAGGCTTCGGTTACGGCTTTACGGACTTCCAAATCTGTTTTTTCATTATTATTTTGACTGTAACTTAAAAAAGCTTTGGTGGCTTGAACACCAACAATGTATGAGCCATCAAAAATTTGTTGTCTAAGGGTTGCTGTTGCATTGGCCGATTGCGGTGGACCAAAAACTATTGGGATAAAAGTATCAGGACCTTGAACTATACCGGGAGGTAAGAATTGTTCAGGAACCAAAATGGATGGAAACTGATTTATAGGCTGAATCAACTGATTTTGATACCCAATGTTGCCACTAATTTGCGGAAGACCTGTTGCAATAACCTCCCATTTTTGTTTTTTGGCATCAATCAGGTCGCGATCTGCATTAATTGCACTATAATTATTTTCAAGTGCATATGCGATAGCTTCTTGTAACGTATAACTACCTGAATCGGTTGCGTTCTCTTGAGCGAATACCGAATGCATGCTCAGTAAAGTCAAAAAGATTATGATATAATTTGGCATACTATTCTTGATTTGAATTGATGATTTTATTTAAAATTTTTCTTCCCTTTGGCGTAACAATTCCCCTAAGGTGGTACTCTAAAAAGTAATCTTCTAAGGTGGTCATTTTATATTCAGTGTTTGGAAAAAGACTATTGTCTTTTATTGCAAATACCCCAGAATAATAAATACGAGCCACAAAATTGATATCAATATTTGGCCTATACATACCTTGATCTAAACCTTTTTTGATGTTGTCAATCATACAAACTGACATCACTTCATATTCCTTAACTTTTAAAGCTTCATATATTTTAGGGTAGTACTTTTGAAGTTGATATTGAGGCGATGATTTTTCATCTTTTAAGTGCATCATCACGAACTTTTTTATTTCATAAAGTTCTTTTATCGGATTTTTTTCAACAGCGCAAATTTGATCAATACCTGCTGAAACAAGATCAAAAAGGGTATTGGTGCAATCTTCAACGAGTTCTGTTTTGTTTGCATAATGCGCATATATCGTTTTTTTAGATATACCAATTTTATTGGCAATATCATCCATAGTAACACTCTTAAAGCCATAGCTTAAGAACATATCAGTTGCCTTTAAAAGAATTTTATTTTTCATAATTGGGCAACAAAAATACAACAGGAAACTTAAAAAACATAAAAAGTTTCCTTGGTTTTACAATTATTTAACATAATACTTTGGGCATCTCGTTGTTTTGAATTCCTGTATTTTTGAAAAAAATTGTACATGCAGTCCATAGAATATTATCGAAATGAGTTCATTTCATATTTATCTTCAAAAACGGTAACCAAAGAACCGATTCATCTTTACGAGCCAATAACCTATATTTTGAATATAGGAGGTAAGCGCTTAAGACCAGTATTGGTATTAATGTCATGTGATATTTTTGGTAAGGATTATAAAGAAGCTTTAGATGCCGCGTTGGCCATTGAAGTATTTCATAATTTCTCTTTAGTTCATGATGATATTATGGATGATGCACCGCTTCGAAGAGGCAAAGAAACCGTTCATGAAAAGTGGGATATTAATACCGGAATTCTCTCAGGCGATGCCATGTTAATTCAAGCGTATCAATTGTTTGAGAATTATGAAAGCGAGACTTTTCGTCAATTGGCTAAATTGTTTAGCAAAACGGCTTTAGAAGTTTGCGAGGGCCAACAATATGATGTTGACTTTGAAACTCGAGATGATGTTACTCAGGCTGAGTATTTGAAAATGATTGAATGTAAAACAGCTGTTTTGGTAGCGGCTGCGCTTAAAATGGGGGGTATAGTTGCTGGCGCTTCGCTTGAAGACCAAAATAGTATTTATGAATTTGGAAGAAACCTGGGTATTGCCTTTCAGTTGCAAGATGATTATTTAGATGCTTTTGGCAATCAAGAAATCTTTGGCAAGCAAGTAGGGGGCGATATTATTGAAAATAAAAAGACATTTTTATATTTAAAAGCTCTTGAATTAGGAACTTCTGCACAGCAGAAAGAACTTATGGACTTGTTTTCCATTCATCCAGAAGATTCATCAGATAAAATTAAAACCATTAAAAATATTTTTGTCGAGAGTAGTGCTAATGAACGTACTCAGATAGAAATTGAAAAGTATACTAACAAAGCCTTTAAAGTACTTGAAACTCTTGAAATTTCAAAGGATAAAAAAGAAATTTTGCGGCAGTTTGGCGAAAATTTGATGCGAAGAACGGTTTAAAATATTCTACTAAATAAAGCTTTGATAAAAGGCTTTTTAGGGCAACCCCAGATATAGTTTACATCTTCTAAGAAAGAGGTTTTTTCATCTAAAAATTTAAAAATCAATTGCGGACTCCTATTTTTAAAAAGAGTTTCAAAAATATTAAATCCGTAGGCATTGTCTTTAAACAGAACGTCTAAAAACAATACGTCATAAAACCAAAATCTGTTTTTAAAAGATAAGCTATGTAATGGTTTTTCTGTTTTGATATGTTCAATTAAAATCGGGATTTTTTTTGCCGTGCTCATAAAGGTATAGCCCGTACTTGGTTTCGCCCAACCCCCTGCAGTACCTATGTAGCGCACATTAGCTGAATGATGTTCTTGAAAATCATAGCAGGTCATAGGTATGCTTCCTTTTTCGGTTTCTGTAATTTCAAATTCTGTGACCTTCAAATCATTTTTGATATAGTCTTTAATAGCATTTTCATATTCCTCAAGAGGTAATACGTTTTCAGAAAATAAGGTGTATTCAATAAGGGCCTCATGTTCTGAAGTTGGCAAGACATACATAAAGCGGGTATTTTCTTTTTGCGGAATTGAGAAGTCCATATAGGTGGCCTGATCTGAATCAAAAACAGGTACTTTGGTTTTTATGGCCCATCCTACAAAATGTTGCTGCAGTACGGGAAATTTTTTTTGATGAGTTGCCATACCGTAGTTGAATATACTATTGAAGACTTTACTTGCTGTATAGGTTTTTTGGGTAGTAGAAACTTTTACAATTGAACCTTCATCTAACACCTCAGTTATTTCTTCTTGCTTAAAGACAATTCTAGAATGCTCTTTTATACGCTGTAAAATTTCATTGTAAAAATCAATGCCACGAATCATTTTATAGGCATAGGGTTGAATGTCAAAGCGCTTTGAAAATTGCTTGCCACCAAAATAGATGTGATTCCATTTTTTATGTACAAGGGTATCAAACTGCCCTTCGCCCTTTTCCCAAAAACACCACGTACGGTCATTGGTTTGCTTACCGTCTTTATCTAGAATCAGAATAGATTTATCCTTAAAAAAAATATCTGAAATCATAGCATCAGCAAGCATGAGGCCAGCAGCTCCAGCCCCAAGAATTATGTAATCGAATTTTTTCGAGTCTTGCATAGATAACTGCAAGATAATCAAGTC
>CAZKQM010000019.1:0-38777 GCA_964554895.1 uncultured Maribacter sp.
CTAGCCATATTTCAATATGTTTAGTAATTTGGTTTGTAATGCAATTAATACATTATAAAGTTAAACAAAAAAGTATATTAGTTATTGCACCTATTTTGTTAAAAATTAGATAATTTCATGTTTTATTTTAAATTTCATTGAAATTGTCATATTCTACTGTTAATCAAATGTTTAAATTACTTTTTCTTATCTTCATAAGCTTCCTGATTGGCTGTTCTAGCCCTAAAAGCATCGTACAAAAAAAGCTTGAAAACACTTTGTTATCAGAGGGTTACGATAATCAATTTACAGGTTTAGTTGTTTTTGATCCTGAAAAACAAGAGGTACTCTATAATTTCAATGGTGAAAAGTATTTTACCCCTGCCAGTAACACTAAAATAGCTACTTTATATAGTGCGTTGAGTTACTTACCAGATTACATTCCTGCGCTGAAATATTATGAACAAAATGATACACTTTATATAGAAGGAACAGGCGATCCAACGCTTTTACACCCCTATTTTAATGACCAGAAAACGCTTGATTTTTTAAAGGATTATGAAAACATCGGCCTTTCACTTTCAAATTTTCAAGACGATAAATTCGGACCCGGCTGGGCTTGGGAAGATTACCCCTATTATTTTCAAGCTGAAAAAGGATCTTTTCCGCTGTACGGAAACATTGTACGCATCTTACCTACTGCTAAAGTTTCGCCTTCAATTTTTAAAGATAGTGTGCTCACATCCAAATCAAAACAAAATAGAAGCCTTGAAAAAAACACCTTCTATTATCAAAAAAAGCGAAAGGACACTTTAGATGTTCCTTTTAAAACAAGTCCTGAGTTAACTCAAAGACTTTTGGAGTTGGCGTTAGATAAAAAGATAAGTATTACTAAAAAATCGCTACAAAAAGAAAAAAAGACCTTGTATGGTATTGCAGCAGATACTGTTTATAAAAGAATGATGCATGAAAGTGATAATTTTTTGGCTGAACAATTACTGCTTAGCATTTCATCAGAACTTTTTGAACACTTGAATAGCCGCGATGTTATTGAACACATGCTTAAAAATGAATTGAATGACCTCAAACAAGAACCCCGTTGGGTTGATGGTTCAGGATTATCGCGTTACAATTTGTTCACCCCCCTTTCTTTGGTGCAGATTTTAGACAAATTATACACTGAAATACCGCGAGCGCGTTTGTTAACATTTTTTCCGGCTGGTGGCGATGCTGGTTTAGACGGATGGTATGCAGGCAAGCCAAAACCTTATCTCTTTGCAAAAACAGGCAGTGTAGGCAACAATCACAATATCAGTGGATATCTTATTACAAAATCAGGTAAAACATTGATTTTCAGTTTTATGAACAACCACTTTAGAACATCATCAACTGAAGTCAAAAAAAGAATGCAAACCGTTTTTGAGGAAATACGAGATAAGTACTAGTGGATAGGGGTTAAAATTTGGGTTGCTGGTTTTCTAAACAAACAGTTTATGTATCGCAGCGTATTGCAATAACATAATGGTTTTGGCATCTTTTATTTCTCCGTTTGATATCATGTTCAGGGCAACATCGAATGTATACTCTAATACCTCAATATTTTCTGTTTCATTTTCAGATCCACCACCAGAACCCACCTTCATTCTTTCTTCATATTCGCCTAGAAAAAAGTACAAAATTTCAGTAACCGATCCTGGCGACATATAACATTCAAATATTTTTCGCACCTCACTGACTTTGTAACCTGTCTCCTCTTCCACTTCTTTACGTATGCAATCTTCGGGGTTATCCCCATCTAAGAGTCCGGCACAGGCTTCAATCATCATTCCGTTTTCATTACCATTAACATAAGTGGGCATTCTGAATTGACGCGTAAGTACTATGGTTTGTTTGGCTTTGTTATATAATAATATAGCAGCGCCATTACCACGATCATAGGCTTCACGCTCCTGGGTTTCCCAGCTTCCATCTTCTTTTTGATACTCAAATTTGAATTTATTCAGCGTATACCAATTGTCAGATAAGAGTGTTTTTTCAATATTTTTAATGTTTCCGTTTTTCATAATGGTATATTAAACAGTTATCGCCTGATTTAAATACTGCCTAAAGGGAAGCATTTCTTTATACACCTTGACTAACATTTTATCAAAGTCTTTTTTAAGTACTTCTGCTGTTGAAAACTCCATGGCCACAGCAAAAGTTTTGTTGCGTAATAAATCGATATGTGGGTGGTCAACTGAAAAACCTTTAGGGGCATTGGTCAATTTCACATCTTGATATAAACCGCCAAAGGTATTTTTAAAAGATTTTTTATTGAGAATCTTCTGTAATTCTTCGCCATTATAATCAATGGCATCGCGAATACTTCTTAGTCGTTTGGGGTCTGGTCGCCAGAGTCCGCCCGCAAATATTGATCGCTCAATACCAATTTCAACGTAAAAATCGCCTGTATTCGGGCGCTTATCGAGCCCAGCCCCAAAATGATCTTTATAAATAGGTTTATTGGGGTGGAACATCAAATTATTATTAATGCGATTAATGCCTTTCTTTCCGGGAGTATCATAATAGTCATCATCAATTTCGGCAAGCTTCGCATTCATTTCATCTAACCAAGCTTTAAAATCATCACGGACTTCTGTATACCATTTGCGGTTGGCATCCATCCATTCTTTAGTGTTGTTTTGTTGAAGTGCTTTTAGAAAATTGATTTGATTTCTGAAATCCATTAATGAATGTTGAAGTGGCTTTAAAGATACTTAACACTGGTGTGAACTCAAAGAAGCATTATTACCTCATAAAATAACTGAACAACTATGGCACAGCATCATTCAAATATTAACTGTATTATATACTATGACAAACTACTAATTGACTTTAAAACAAAGATGTTCTTTATTAGTATTATATTACGGGTAAAATAAGAATATACGTACTTGTATATTGAATTGTTAGCACCAATTTTGAAAAAAATAATTTACATATCACTATTACTACTGACATGCTCCTGTATTGCTCAGAAAAGTATTACGGAGGGAACTAAAATCGAAACGGAAAATTTCAAATCATTCTTAGAAGATTTTTCCTTGTCTAAGGAATTTCAATTATCGCGGATTAAATTTCCACTCTCGGACTGCAAATATATTGGGACTTACGCAACGCCCTGCCGAGACATTGCTAAAAACGAATGGAATTATATTGTGTTAGTGGACACATTAAATCCACCTAGTACAATAGTTGATATTTACGACAACTTTCAATTGGAAATGAAAAATTCTGGAGAAAGGGTCTTAGCTTTTGAGGCGACGGAAACCAATTTTTGTCGTTATTATTTTTTTAAAGCTGTTGAGGAAAAATGGTTTTTGATTAAAATATTGACATGCGTATAAAAACTAGTGCTAACAAAGCCTAAACGTAATGCGGACTATAGGGCAAAACCGAAAGGTCTGTGTATATTTATAAAGTCGCTAAATCTTATGGATTTAGCTTTGGAACAAAAAAGAAAAAGCAAAACAATAAGCTTTGTGCGTCATTTCGCAACAGAATCAAAAAAATAAAATATACGTATGATATTGAAAAATATTTTACCTGTTATTGTTGTAACCCTTGTAATGGGTTTGCTTTTAGCTGCCTCGAAAAAGAAACCCAAAAAAGACGAAATAGGAAATGCCATCTTACAACTTCCAAAATTATACCCTATTATCGGAATTTTTGTCATAATTGGAGGAATCGGATTGATAATATTTGCATTCTTTTTCGCTAATGGAACCGACCAAGTTTTAGCTGCTGTTTGTAGTTTAATTGCCATGATTGTCGGATTATTATTGTTCGCGAATGGATATATTTCTCATATAAAATTGACTGATTTAGGAATTGTTGAAACAACAATGTTCGCTAAACAAAAAGAAATAAAATGGAATGAAATTAAAGATTTGACCTTTGGAAAAACCAGTTTGGAATTGAAAATAAAAAGTGCTGACAAAAATATCAAAGCGCATATGCATTTGGTTGGATTTGATGAGTTGGTGTCTAAATTAGAATCGAAAACAGGTAAAACAAGAAGTCAGATTGGAATACCTGAATGAAATAAAAAACGAACGCACAACAATGGCTATAAGTAATTGCTTGTTCTCGCTAACTTCTGAAAATCCTTGCGAATTTTCAGTTTGGTGCGTACTTACAAAGTTAAGTACTAACCCACGCAACTACTCATAGCTAAATCGTTGTGGGTAATTAAACCAATCAGCCTTAAAGTAGTCTAAATACAAAACACATAAGTAATGAAAGTTACAAGATATATTATACCATTTTTAACACTAACACTAATATATAGTTGTGGCTTCAACTCACAGAAAAATAATAAAGCCGATGCAACTTCAGAATCTCTTTTGGTTTCAGAAATTGATTTTACAAAACAATACCAATTAGACAATGACGAATTTGGTACAAAAACGAAAGTAGTAATTGAAAATGGGAATCGTGTAATGACAACAAACGGTTTGCCAAATCATCCCACTGGAACATTTCCTAATGAAGGGAATCCGAATTCAATTAAAGCACAAGACCTTGAATATTCACTGACTTTAAACCCAAAACTAACCGGTGAAAGCAAATGGTCTCGTGAACCAGGAATTGCAGTAAATGGAGTGAAATTTGAACCAGAAACAGCAGAAAGATTTGTTTGTGAGACTGGCGAAGTTTACAAGATAGAGGCTATTCAAGATTTGTTTAATCTAGGACTGGATTTTAACAACGCTCACGTTCAGCCGACTGGTGCTTATCATTATCACGGTGTTTCTGCTGAATTGATAAAAAAACTGGACAATGGAAAAGACGTTATTCTTGTCGGATTTGCTAAAGATGGCTTTCCTATGTATTATTCTAAAAGCGGAAAATACAAACCAAGTTATGTGTTATCAGAAAAATTAAGAACAGGTGACGTTTGTAATTATACTAATCCTCAACAATCAATAGAAAAAGAACTAAATAAAACAAGACCTGATGGTACTTTTGTATCTGACTGGACTTATGTAGAGGGTTTAGGACAATTAGATGAATGTAACGGAATAGAAATCGATGGTGAATATAGATATTTTATAACTGATGAATATCCTTATGTTAGTCGATGCCTGAAAGGAGATTTTAAAGAAAATCATCCGCCAGGTCCACCACCAGGACAACATCCTCACCGAACAGGACAACATAATCATTAAATAACTACCTTCAAAAACGTATATAGCTCATAGCTTGGTAGTTACCAAATCGAAGTTAAGATATATTTACAAAGACCGCCAAATAGAATATTACGCGAAAGCGAAATGATCTATTTTGGCTTTTAAAATAAAAAAGATAAAAACAAAATATAATCCCGAGGCTTCGGGCTTGCGTTAATACAAAAAAAGAAAATCTATACTAAAGCTAACAGCATACTTCAAAGCATCTTAAATTAGTACAGTAATGGCAAAAAATAAAACCACCGAAACCGAAGTAGACGTCTTTGAGTTTATTGAAGCCTATGTCAACCATGACCAAAAGAAAACAGATAGCGTACAGCTCATAGAATTAATGCATGAATGGTCTGGTTTTAAACCCAAAATGTGGGGACCAACTATTATCGGATTCGGTAGCTATAACTATACCTATGCTAGCGGACATGAAGGCGATGCACCCTTGATAGCTTTCTCGCCGCGAAAGGCTCAGTTTTCATGTAAGCTCCCCTTAAAACCGAACTGTTTAAAAGTTACCCAAAATGAAGCCATTAGATGGAAGTCATACAATTGGGTTTACCTTTCCGCTTCGCTCCAAGGTAAACACATCGGAGCTCTAGACATTGGTAATGGAATTTGGAGTGTATTTTATAGAAATGTATTTTTAGGTTACTTTGATGAACATGTGTTTAGAAAGAAAGAACAATCAGTAAGGTTAGAAACTAATTTAGTGTAAACCCTAATCTATAACTTTTGTAAACCATGTATATTAACGAACATGTCAGTGCAATACTATTTCTAATGAAGCTCATTTTGCTTAAAATGACTGGGGCCTTTATATAATAAGCTACAAATTTTAAAATTCTTAACTAGAACATAATCCATACTTTTTATACTTTTTTTCTTACATTTTCGTTTTTTTCTTAATGATATTCTTAAGTGCTACTTATCAGGTCAAAAATGCGGCATCAAATTTTCCTGTAGCCTTATCTACGTGTAGATAATTAAGGACCTTTCTTTTTTAAAACCCCGCCGATGAAAGAAACAGATATACTCAAGTTATTTATAAATAACATCCCTCAATATGTCTTTTGGAAAGACAGAAATTCAGTTTATTTAGGTTGCAGTAAAAATTTTTCTAAGTCTGCAGGATTTGAAAGTTCTGAAGAAATCATAGGTAAGACAGATTATGATTTTCCGTGGAGTACAGAAGAAGCTGACTTTTTTAGAGAAATCGATCGTAAAGTTATGGAGTCGTGTAAATCACAACTAAATTTTGAGGAACCTCAAACCTTGGTAGACGGATCCATACGGTGGCTATCTACATCTAAAATACCATTATTTAATGATAACAATGAAGTAATAGGAATCTTGGGCTGGTATAATGATATTAGTCAATACAAGACGATGGAAATTGAAATTGATGAAAAGAGTAAAGCACTTTTAGACTATAGCATTCAATTAGAAAAATCTAAAAGCGAGCTTGAAATAATTAATAAAGATTTGGAGATGTTTACCTACGCTGTGTCTCATGATTTAAAGTCTCCACTCAATAATATCCTAACAATTTCGCAATTAATAAAATCAGATAGTATTGAATTTAACACTAACAAATTAGAAGAAATAAACTTTATAATTGACTCAGCTGAAAAAATGAATGTTTTAATTCAAGATATTTTAAATTTTGCGCGAACTGGTGCAAAAGATTTATCTGCTGAGAGAATAAATATCAAAGATTTGATTACTGAGAAACTATCTCTCATTGACAGTTCAATAATGAATAAATTCGCGGAAGTTGATATCCAAATGCAAGACTCTCTAATCAATTGTTACCCAGACTTAATGGGAATTTTATTTTTTAATTTGATTAATAACGGATTAAAATTCAATGATGCAAAAGAGCCAAAAGTGGTGTGCAAGATTTCCGAATCAAGCTCAGAGTTTTTGTTTTCTGTAAGTGATAATGGGATAGGAATTAATCCAAAATTTAAAGATGAAATTTTTAATCCTTTTAAAAGACTTGGCGGTAAAAAAATTGAGGGTTCAGGTCTTGGCTTATCAATTTGCAAAAGAATAGTAAAACTTCATAATGGAAAAATTTGGGTTGAAGACAACCCCTCGGGAGGTAGTAATTTTTTATTTACTATTGCTAAAACATTTGTATAGATTGAGAAAAGCATCCCAATCATTTACTTCCATGGTAAAAAGTTTCCTTTCATCCGCACTACGCTTAGCCCAAACATTAGGGGTAATTTCCAATAACCATACAATTAGTCGTGATTTTGAAGTTTGAATATATTTTTTATCTTTGTATTATGCAAGTTGAATAATACTTCTTGAGTATGACAAAAAATATACTACCTGATTTACTAACCTCTTGGGAGGAAACGTATAAAAAAGGACAACTCACTTTATGGATATTTCTAGCGCTAAAAGATGGACAAAAATATGTGGATGAAATAAAAGAATTTATTGAAAGTAAGTCCAAAAACACAATTAATTGCGAAGAACAGAGCTTGTATAGGAATTTGCGAAAATACCAACATATAAATGTGGTGTCTTTTGAGAATAAAAAAGGGAATAAAGGGCCTGATAGAAAATATTACTTCTTAACGGAAATGGGAACTGAATTGCTTGAAAAATTTATCGAAAGAAACATCAAATTATTCTTCACGACTGAAATAAATAATCTGCTAAAAAAATAAATTGAAATGAAAACATTAATAACACCCAACTTAATAAAATTTACATGTACTGCAGTAATTCTTACCATAATTTTCCGTTTTGCATTAAGCACGTCGATAACCAATGAGACCGTTATTTTTGTTATCCTTTCTTCCATGATATATGGAATCTTAATGTGGTTTAATGGACGTTACTTTGGCAGAAAAGAGTATGAGAACATTCCAATTTACGATGTTGGATTTAGATTTCATCTGTCAACGTTTATAGCTCATAATTTAGTTTCAGTTTTATGGTTTGTGCTCGGATATGAATCGCATTATGAAAGTATCAAGATTGTTTATTTAATAGCTACAATCTGGTTATTAATACTCATTATACATTTCTTTTACTTTCTTTCATCAAGAAAAGAATCTATTAAAGGTTTAGACAAAGAAGACCTGTTCGAATAAAAAAACTACAGCAAGCACAACCTAAATCTAATCTTGACATTAGGGTAAAACCGAAAGGTCTGTGTATTTTATGAAGTCCGCCAAAACAATTTAATTTTGGGATTTTAAAAGAAAAAACAAAACCAAAAGATTTCGCTACGTGCGTGGCGGAAAGTAAACGCCAGTTTGCCCCTGTACTGTTCTTAGCCAAACCGTTAGGCACAAGCTGAAAAAATGGAAAAGTTACCGTTTTGGTAACTTTTTTGTATATTTGCGTTAAATCAGTATAAATTGAGAGTAATTGCAAAACGGACATTAAGAGATTTTTGGAAAAAGCATGCCGACTGTGAACAACAATTGACCGCTTGGTATAGGGAAACTGAGAAATCAGGATTTAAAAACCTGAATGAGCTTAAATTAGAATATCCGAGCGCAAGCATATTGAGGGACAATCGAATTGTTTTTAACATAAAAGGTAACAGATACCGTTTAATAGTAAAGTTTAATTTCGATTATCAAATCTGTTGGATTCGTTTTATCGGAACTCATGCAGAATATGACAAAATAAACGCAAACGAAATTTAAAATGAAAATAGCACCTATTAGAAACGAAAAAGACTATCAGAACGCACTCAAACGTCTTGAACTAATTTTTGATGCCAAAAAGGGTAGCGTAAAAGGAGATGAACTTGAAATCCTATCGATTTTAATTGACCGATACGAAAACGAAAACTTTCCTATTGGAATGCCAGACCCTATCGAAGCTATCAAATTTCGCATGGAACAGATGGGCATGAAACAAAAGGACTTAGCCGAAGTTATAGGTTTTAAAAGCAGGGTAAGTGAAATTCTAAGTAAAAAACGCAAACTGACATTGGACATGATAAGAAAACTTAATACAACTCTACATATTCCTACGGAGGTATTGGTTCAAGATTACTAGCGGGAAAAGCCTGTGCCTAACAATGTATAAAAACATAGCCAATAAAGGCTTTCCGAGAGGTCTGTGTATTTATGAAGAAAAAGAAAAACCATACTAAAGCTAACAGCATATTTCAAGCATCTTAAATTAGTACCATAATGGCAAAAAATAAAACCACCGAAACCGAGGTAGACGTCTTTGAGTTTATTGAAGCCTATGTAGATCATGACCAAAAGAAAACAGATAGCGTACAACTCATTGAATTAATGCGTGAATGGTCTGGTTTTGAGCCCAAAATGTGGGGGCCAACCATTATAGGTTTCGGCAGCTACCACTATACCTATGCCAGCGGACATGAAGGCGATGCACCCTTGATAGCTTTCTCGCCGCGAAAGGCTCAGTTTTCATTGTATATCTATTCAAAAACTGAAAAAAGTGATGCGCTGTTACCTAAACTAGGAATATTCAAAATGGGAAAAGCTTGTATTTATTTTAAAAAGCTAAGTGATCTCAATATCGAAACTGTAGCGCAATTGTGTGCAGAAACTATTGCATATCTCAATGAACATCACGAGTGTGCCTGTAGAAATTAGTTGTATTCTTTTAATTGAATTTTACGCAACACTTCGCCCAATTCTTGGGGCTTTTGTGTACCAATCACAAACTTTTTACCAGACTTTTGGGTAATATACAAGCCTTGATTACCGCTAACATTGTACACTGTACCGTAGGTTGTACCCATTCGAATGCCCCATCCACCAACAAAACCATAGTTAATTTGTTCAGCAGTACTTATTTCAGACCATGAGTATGATCTTTTAAAAAAAGGAAAATAATGAAAGCGTATTGCTTCGCTATCAATTTCTGTTCGTAGTTCCATTAACCAAAATAAAAAGGGTAAAGCGAGAATGAAAAATAACAGAATAACTAAGACAAAATTGGGCATAGGATTATTTCCAAAAGGTTCTTCAAGAATGAGTTGTTTATATAAACCGTAAGTAGGTATAACTGCCACACCCATTAAAATTACCCACAACCACCATTGGGTAAACTTTTGTTTCTCTTGAAATAAAATAGGGTCACTCATAACTTTTGAGACACTAATTTCACGAATG
The DNA here is from genome assembly GCA_964554895.1 of uncultured Maribacter sp. GTDB lineage: Bacteria > Bacteroidota > Bacteroidia > Flavobacteriales > Flavobacteriaceae > Maribacter_C. The sequence continues at coordinate 10,334 of CAZKQM010000019.1, forward strand.
TTCACGAATAATTTTCATACTTTATTACAAAGCTATTACACAGAGTTACACAAAGTAAAAAGAGTTGCACTGAGTTTTTTATTAAACTAACAACTCAACTTAAAACTGAGAACTCAAAACTTAAAACTTTCAACTTTTTAACCGCACCGTCCATTCAAAATTAAAGGTAGATACCACTACGCCATCTTCATTAACACCTACGGACTTCATCCAAATGGTTTGCCCCTCTCCTGTTTTAATCGTTTTTTCTAAAGCATTTTTAATTAAGTGACCATCTTCGCACGTAAACGTAATGCGTCCGGTTGCCTTTTTTGAAAAATTGGCATTATTGTTTTGAACGAGCATTGAAATTCTCTTACCCGATTTTTGAATTTCGGTAGTAACCATAATCCCTGTAACAAATTCCGCAGCCATACCTTGTACCGCCCAGAACATCGAATTAAACGGATTTTGATTGAACCATCGGTGCTTCACAGTGGCCACTGCTTTTGTTTCATCTAAATATTTTAAGCGCACACCACACCACCAGGCCGAGGGTAACTTAAAAAATGTAAAAGTGTTTATTTTGCCTATAGATGCTGCCATTGTCGAATTATTTTGTTCAAAAATACATAAATCAAACGAGTTTAATTTTATTAAATAAATGTTAAATTTTAGTACTATGCGTAACATAGTACTATTTAAAAGACATATATTTGTATAGAAAGTTAATGGACTGCCTAGTACTTGTCTATTATTCTTTTTAAAAACGCCATCAAAAAACATCGCAACATGACTGAATCATTAAGCAAACACGAACGAAATTTAGCAGCAGCGATTCATGCTTCTACCTTTTCTAAATTCTTTATTCCTTTCGGAAATTTTATTATTCCGTTGGTATTATGGACCGCCAATAAAAATGAGCATGAATTTGTAGACTATAACGGTAAGCAAGCACTAAACTTTCAAATAAGCCTTCTCCTCTACGCTATTGTAATGGGTATGATCAGCATTCCGTTTTTCATTGGGTTTTTACCTGAATTTTTTGAATTTGATCCTTTTGGGTTAAGAAACCTCAATAATTTTAATATCAATTTTCATGATAATGACTTTCGCTTCGGAAAGTGGTTATTGCCCGTGGGTATTGCAGGTTTAGTTCAGGGTGCCTTATTTATTGTCAATATTGTATATACCATTTTAGCAACGCTTAGAACTAACGAGGGGCAAACTTTCGAATATCCTTTAACTATAAAATTTATTAAATAATAGGGGTACTAATCACACCCTTAAGTCATTAAATTAAACACTAATGCGAGTTATTCATCAATCAAATTGTGCAGCACCTGTTTCGGTATCCTATCTAAAGCAACAAGCTACCGAAACGGGTAAAGCACAAAAAAACGAACAGTTAATCTATGCAGACACTTATTTCAAAAAATAAAAATGAAGAAGACCTGCCCGAAGGTCGCCAAGTTCGGCATACAAAGCAAAAAGAAATTATGAATGTAGAAAACACAAAAGCACAAATGCGCAAAGGAGTGTTAGAGTACTGCATCTTGTCTATTCTTAACGGTCATGACAAATATGCCTCTGAGATTCTCAGCACGCTCAAAGACGCAAAAATGCTTGTAGTAGAGGGTACTATTTACCCTTTACTTACCCGATTAAAGAATGCCGGGCTTCTCAATTACCGTTGGGAGGAATCGACTTCGGGTCCGCCACGAAAGTACTATACCCTCACTGAAACGGGGAAACTTTTTCTCAAAGAATTAGACACTACCTGGGACGAATTGCGAAATGCAACAAATCTGGTTACTAAAAATAAATAGCATAAAACATCAATCAAAAAACAAGACTCTGCTCTTCGATTGCATAAGGAAGAAAACTAAGAGGATAAAAAAATCAAAAAAATGAACAAAACAGTCAACATAAATCTAGCGAACGTGCTTTTTCATATTGATGAAGGCGCATATAATAGCATGCGACTTTATCTAGAATCAGTTAAACGTTCTTTCGCAAACACGCCCGGCAGTGATGAAATACTAGCCGATATTGAAGCGCGTATTGCTGAACTTTTTCAAGAAAAACTTGAAAACGAACGTCAGGTTATTACTCAGAAAGAAGTCGATGAGGTCATCACTATTATGGGGCAGCCTGAAGACTATATGGTAGACGAAGAGATCTTTGAAGATGCCCCAAAAGCATCCTTTTCAAAGAACAAAAGTGTCAAAAAATTATACCGTGATATCGAAATGAAGTATGTTGCTGGGGTCTCTTCGGGTCTCGCGCATTACGTAGGTATAAAATCCATTTGGGTACGCATTGCATTTATAGTATTTACCTTTCTTTCGGGGGGTAGTTTTCTTTTCATCTATGGTTTACTATGGATATTGATTCCAGAAGCCACAACAACCTCGCAAAAATTAGACATGCGGGGAGAGGATATCAACATCAGCAATATAGAACGTAAGGTCAAGGAAGGCTTTGATGATGTTACCAAAAAAGTTAAAAACGTTGACTATTCCGAAGTCGGCAACAAAGTCAAAACAGGAAGCAAAAATATCTTTGATTCTCTAGGCGATATCATCATGTTCTTTTTCAAAGTTTTTGGAAAATTCATAGGTATCATTCTCATTTTAATTGGGGCAGTAACCATCATTGGTATGTTCATTAGTATGCTGACCGTAGGTACTTTAGACTGGATTAATGTGCCTGGCATTGATGGTCTCATTGACAACGTAACTGAGGTACCCGTATGGTTATTATCAATCAAATGTTTTTTTGTCATTGGTATTCCGTTTTTCTTTTTACTCTACCTAGGGTTAAAAATCTTGGTTAAAAATCTAAAATCAATCGGAAATATTGCAAAATTTTCGCTCCTAGGCTTGTGGTTAATTTCATTGATCGCTTTAATTGTCCTCATTGCTCGAGAGGCAGCTTCACATGCATTTACAGCCAGTGTGAGTACTGAAGATGTTTTTGCCTTAGAAAACGAAACCGACACCTTGAACATTCAGTTATTGACCTCAGAACTATTTGATCAAAGAGCGCATATGAGTCTTAATGATTTGCGCATGGTGTATAACAATGAAGGCGAAGAAGTATTACTCTCTGATAATGTTCGATTTCAAATTAAGAAATCACAAGATTCAGATTTTAAAGTATCGGTTCGTAAAGAAGCTGACGGACCCTCGTATGATGAAGCACGTAAAATAGCTGAAAAAATTAACTACTCTTACGAATTCAGCGGCAATACCTTGATGCTCAATAGTTTTTTGACAGCAAATGAGAATAGTAAATTCAAGGACCAAGATACCCGAGTATACCTTTATGTACCTGTTGGTACGAATATTAAATACGATGGTTCAAGTGAGCGCCTTTGGACTATTAGAGCAGATACAGATCGTTCTTCAAGAAATTTTGAAAAGTACATCTGGCAAATGGGCAATGATGGCGAATTAAAATGTCAAAATTGCCCTGAAATTGAAGTAAATGTTGAAAATTCTGATGATGAAGGCGAAAACAAAATTAATATTGATGAAAATGGTATTGACATCAACATAAATGAAGATGGCGAATCTTTTAAAGTGAAAATCAATGAAAATGGTGTTGACCTACAATCAAAAGATGAAAATGGCAATAACCCTGATAATGTTGATATTAAGATTAATGAAGAGGGGGTTAAAATCAAAACAAATGACAACAATACCCCATAATAACAATCCAGTCTTAAAATTCAACAATTCAGTGAAATGAATTGTGTAATCACACCGAATTAAGACATCTTTACACCAGTGCTGAACTAATTTCAGTACCAACATTAAATACAATCAAAAAACAACAATTAATCAAAAAACAACAGTCATGACAACTTTAGTTAGAATTATTATCGCCCTACTCATTAGTTTATTTTTCTCCTCGTGCCATATGGATATGCAGTTCGGAGATTTTGGATCCGGCAAAAAAGGAAACGGAAACCTAATCACAGAAACCCGAGATGTTGCTGATGATTTTGATTACATTTCGGCACAAGAAGGACTTGCCGTATATGTAACGCAAGCCAATACGTTTAAAATTGAAGTGGAAGCTGACGAAAATCTTATCGAACATATTAAAACAGATATTAAGAAAGGTCGATTAAAAGTTCATTCTGATATCAATCTTGGCCGCGGTACAAAGAAAATATATGTTTCATTGCCTGAAGTTCAAAAACTAAGTGTTTCAAGCGGAGGCCGTATAGAAACTCAAAATTCTATAACAGCTGAAGATATAGCACTAGCAGGATCTAGCGGCGGGCAATTAGTAGTGAATTTGTCAACAAGCGATCTCGAAATTGATGCAAGCAGTGGGGCTAGTTTAAATATCGACGGAATTGCAGATCAAGTAGCTATTGATGTAAGTAGCGGTGGAAACATTAATGCCAAAGATTTACAAACAAAAAATTGCAATGCTGATGCAAGCAGTGGCGGTAATATTCGCGTACAAGTTTCGAAAAAATTAATTGCTGATGCCAGCAGTGGTGGTAGCATTTTTTACACTGGCGACGCTGAGGTTACAAAAAATAAATCTATTTCAGGTAGAGTGAGACAGTATTAAAATTGATTCTTAATTTGCTTGTGCTACATTTGTTTCAGCATACGCAGTAACAACAAACTAAAACTCTTATTGGTCATCAAGCCTTTAAGGGTTTTTTATTGACAAGTATTTATCAAAAGAGTAACGCTTTAATTGAAATCATTTTCGAGAATTTGAACTTCTCTTATTTACTATCTTAGTAGAAACAGAAGAATGGTATGAAAGTTATTCTTAAAAAGTTTGTACTTGAACTCAAGCACACTTTTAGTATATCTCGAGAATCGCATGATTTTCAAGATACCCTAATTGTCGCACTTTCATTGAAAGGAGAAACAGGTTATGGTGAGGCAACCTCAAACCCCTATTACAAAATAAGTGTAGAAAGTATGATGGCTGAGATAATTGCCATTGAAAACGAACTCGCGGTTTATACTTTTGAATCAGCTGAAAAATTTCATGCTTTTTTATGCACAAAGAATCTGAGCAACTTTGCCATTTGTGCATTAGACCTAGCAGCCCACGACCTATATGGTAAACTCGTAAAAAAACCGCTATACGAGATTTGGCAAACAAATACCAACCACTACCCTATTACCAATTATACGATTGGCCTAGATACGGTTGAAAAGATGGTCGCAAAAATCAAAGAAACGCCCTGGCCCATTTATAAAATCAAGTTAGGTACGGATCATGATGTTGAACTGGTCAAAGAACTTCGAAAATATACTGATGCTATTTTTAGAATTGATGCTAATTGCGCCTGGACCACAAAAGAAACTATATTGAATGCTCCTCTTCTCAAAGATTTAGGCGTTGAATTTTTAGAACAGCCCTTGAAAGCTGATGATTGGGACGGCATGGAACAAGTTATGCATCAAAGTGTTTTACCCGTAATTGCCGATGAAAGTTGTATTCTTGAAACCGATGTAGAGCAATGTGCGCTACACTTTTCAGGTATCAATATTAAATTAACTAAATGTGGCGGACTTACTCCCGCACGCAGAATGATAAATAAAGCTCGTGACTTAGGCTTAAAAGTTATGGTGGGTTGTATGACAGAATCTTCAGTAGGTATTTCAGCCATAGCACAATTACTTCCGCAATTAGATTATGTTGATATGGATGGTACCCTATTGCTTAAAAATGATATTGCAGAAGGTGTTAAAATTTCTTCGGATGGAAAAGTTGTTTTTCCGTCTTTAGGCGGAAGTGGAATTAGTATGAATTTATAATGTATACTATTGACCAACATCCTGATAGAATAATAATCGTAAACGGGAAGTCGTACGTATACTTTGGTGGCACCGCATATTTAGGTTTACAATCAAATGCCGTTTTTCAAGACCTTTTTATTCAAAATATCAAAAAATATGGCACCAATCATGGGGCTTCAAGAAAGGCCAATGTGCAACTTTTGGTTTATGAAAAAGCTGAAAAAAAATTAGCCGAATTAGTAGGTAGTGAAGCCTGTTTAAGTATGTCATCTGGCTATTTAGCAGGACAATTGGTTTCGCAAACTTTAAAGAAAAACACATTAAAATTTTTTTATGCTCCAAATAGCCATTCGGCAGTATATCAAAAACCACCTGATGTTTATAGCGATATCACAAGTTTAAAACAAGCTCTTGAAAAACATCTGAACACAAAGCCTGAAGTTTGTCCTGTAGTATTTTTTGATGCCACTGATGCATCTGAGGGCGGTTATCCTGACTTTAAAATCCTACTAGAATTTCCCTTAAAACAAATAATTTTAGTGGTTGATGACTCGCATGGTATAGGTGTCATGGGTCAAGAAGGTGGTGGTGCGTTTAAGATGATTAAAAACTTAGCCCCTAAAGAATTGATTGTTTCAACTTCACTAGGAAAAGGCTTCGGAATTCAAGCTGGGGCCATTTTCGGAACTCAAAAAAGAATTGAAGAATTTAAAAGAACTGAATTTTTTGGTGGAGCTAGTCCTGCAGCACCAGCAGGCCTTGCCACTTTTCTAGACGCAGAACAGCTATTGAAAACCAGTAGAAATAACCTAAAACAAAATATTACCTTATTTAAAAACAAGCTTCAAAATTCAAAGGTATTTACATCAATACGTGAGCATCCTGCTTTTAATTTTTCAAATCAGCAACTAGTTTCGCATTTAGAGGCAAATAACATTTTGATCACCAATTTCAGATATCCTTCTGATAGTGACCAAGTAAAAAGTAGAATTGTCATTTCAGCACATCATACCCAAGAAGATATTATGAAACTAGTAAAAGCATTGCATACTATTACTGCACTATGAAATGTAACAAATTGAGAATCTGTCTAAACTTCGGCCTTCATAGTTTCAACTGTAGCCAAATAACGTTCTGCGTCTAAAGCAGCCATGCATCCGGTACCTGCTGCTGTTACTGCCTGTCTATACTCTTTATCTTGAGCATCACCACTCGCAAAAACGCCAGGTTTATTTGTTTTGGTAGACTTTCCTTCTGTAATCAAATAGCCTGTTTCATCCATATCTAATTGTCCCTTAAATATGTCTGTATTCGGCTTATGACCAATGGCGATAAAAAGACCTGTAATTTCAATATCTTCTTTTTTACCAGTTTGATTATTGACCATTCGTAAGCCTTCAACCACTTGATCCCCCAATACTTCATCAACCTCAGTATTGTATTTTACCGTAATATTTTTTATGCTATTCACGCGGTGCTGCATTGCTTTTGAAGCTCGCATATAATCTTTTCGCACCAACATGGTCACATTAGTACAAATGTTGGCCAAATAAGAAGCTTCTTCCGCTGCCGTATCTCCAGCACCTACAATTGCTACATCTTGTCCCTTATAAAAGAATCCATCACAAACAGCACAAGCTGATACTCCCCCACCACGCAAGCGCTGCTCACTGGGTATACCTAAATATTTTGCTGTTGCCCCTGTAGAAATAATAATTGTTTCTGCTTCAATTTGTTTGCTATCATCAACCGTGACTTTATGAATGCCACCGACTTCATCACTTAACTCAACTGCTGTAATCATTCCGATGCGCACTTCGGTTCCAAAACGTTCAGCTTGCTGCTGTAATTGTACCATCATTGTTGGACCATCAATTCCTTCAGGATAACCCGGAAAATTATCAACCTCAGTGGTAGTAGTTAATTGACCACCAGGCTCCATTCCGGTATACAACAAGGGTTTTAAATCTGCCCTAGAAGCATAAATTGCCGCCGTATAACCAGCAGGACCCGATCCAATGATAAGCGTTTTAACACGTTCTATATTTTCTGACATAAACTTTCAGTTCATTAAGTAACAAGACAAAAGTAGGTTTTTTGATAAAAAACTTACTTTCAAGTTATCAACATATTTTTAAAAAATTATAACCATCTGAAAACCAATGTTTTTAAATTTTTGGCATGACTATTGGTACTTTACACATGTCTGTTAAATTGGTATCAAGTACAAGTCAAATGTTAAAACTTACAATTGTTGAAAAAAAACAATTTATGCTTTAAGTTTAACCTTATTTTTGTACTCCAAGTGATTACAGCGCCTCTAAATGAAACGGTATCCATTTATTTAAAGACACTTTAAATAATTGAATTAAACACTTTAGAAAATGCAACCAAAAAAACTACGAACCATTCTTATTGATGATTCTGCTATTCAGCGTCTTGCGATTAGTAAATTGATTCAGCAACATCCAAATCTTGATTTGGTAGCTGAATATAAAGATGGTTACGAGGCCCACAGAAAAATCAAGAGCGATGACATTGATGTTATTTTTCTTGACGTTGAAATGCCAATTGTTAATGGTTTTGATTTCATTGAAACCATGGAGAATCCCCCAAAAATTGTTTTAATCACAGGTAAACCAGAATATGCCATGAAGGCATTTGAATATGATGTGGTTGACTACCTATTAAAACCCATTACCCTAAGTAGATTTAATACTTCAGTTGAAAAAGTGATACAAAGAATCGCTTCAACTGCCTTAGCAACTCAACAAGATGAAGATTTCATTTTTGTAAGTAGTAGTCTTAAAAAAGTAAGACTTGTCATTAATGATATAAAATGGATTGAAGGTCTTGGTGATTATGTAAAAGTAGTTACTGATGACGCAAATGTACTGGTACTTTCAACAATGAAAGCTTTCATAAAGAAACTACCAGAAAATCAATTTTTGAGAATTCATAAATCTTATATTGTTAATTTAAACCGCGTTAAACAATTTAGCAGTGGCTTTGTTGAAATTGGCGGGAAACAAATCCCGCTTAGTCGTCATAAAAAAGCACTATTTGAAGAAGCGTTGACGAGTACAATGAAATAGAAGTAGTATTAGAATGATTTGAGTTGCTCAATTGCTTGATTTACAGAAACTACCGGTAGTTTACAAACCCTATTTTGACATACAAAAAAATAGGTTTTATCATCAAAGAATCGATTCTCAAAAAGGGGCAAATTACTCTCTTTTTCAGAACCAACAATTAGCGTGTTAGCTAAATTGTTTGCACTTAAATCTTTAACCATTTGAGGAGCATTTGGCCCTACAACTGCAATTTCAAAATACGGATGAGCGACATGTAATAGTAACTTACTCCAATTCGCATAACTACCTGAATAATCGGTAACATAAGGCAGTAAGGTAGATAACATGGTCTTTGATTTTTTTAAGAATTTAGGATCATAATTGATATGACCTAATTGAAAAAAATTGTGCGCCATTATGGAATTCGCTGAGGGCACATCACCATCATTCGTTTTAATGGGGTTTGAAATTAGACCTTCATCTTTATTGAATGTAAACAAACCTGAAACAGAATCAGAAAAATTATTTTGAGCTTCAACCATTAATTCGTTTGTAAAATTTAAATATTGGGGGTCAAGTGTTGCTTTATATAAATTTAAGGAAGCTTCAGCCAAAAATGCATAATCTTCTAAAAACCCCTCACTTCTGGTACTCCCCTTTTTAAAAGAATGAACAAGTACGCCTCCTTTATAAGAATTAGCATTTACAAAATTATGAATAGAAATGGCTTTTTGAAGATAATTTTCATCGCCAAAAGCTTGATATGCCTCAACAAAACCATTTATAAGCAAAGCGTTCCAAGAAGTAATAATTTTATCATCAATATTTGGGCGTACCCTATTTTGCCTTGCAATCATTAGCTTTTGATGCCATGTCGATCTCTTTTGCTTTAATTCATGGGCTGTTAACTTGTTCTTTTTTAAAAAATTTTCTACATCAGTCTGATATAATATGAAGTTATCGTTTTCCCAAGCTTGGCCATCCTTTATACCATACAACTCAACAAATTGGTCATAGTCCTTCTCCAAAATAGTTTGTAATTCTGTTTTCGTCCAGATATAAAATTTACCCTCTTCATTGTCGCTATCAGCATCTAAGGCAGCATAGTAGCCTCCAGTCTCATTTTTCATTTCGCGTTCTAAAAAAGCGGTGGTATTTTCAACAGCTTCTTTATACGCCTCTTTACTAAAAACTTTATAGGCTTTCGAATATAATTGTACTAGTTGAGCGTTATCATAAAGCATCTTTTCAAAGTGAGGTACTTTCCATTTTGAATCGGTACTATATCTAAAAAAGCCACCACCAACATGATCATTGAGACCTCCGTTAACCATTTGGTCTAATGTATTTTTGACATGTTGTAAGGCCTCGGTATCTTCTGCTACAACAGCATAATCTAACAAGAAAGATAAACCATTTGCAGCTGGAAATTTTTGCTGTCCCCTAGTACCTCCAAATTCAAGGTCCCAAGTTTGTTTCCAACCATCTACAGCTAACTCCAATGCCTCTGCGGTTAATTTTTCAAATTCAATAGAGGGTTGGTAAATACTCGTTTCTTCAACACCAGCAGCCAAGCTATTGGCGTATTCTTCAGCTTTAATAGGATTCTCAGTATAACTTTTATGAACTGAAGATAAGACTTCTTGCCATTGTTTTTTAGAGTGATAGGTACCTAAGTATAATGGTTTGCCATTAGGCAAGGTTATAGCATTTAAAGGCCAGCCTCCATTCTTACCTGTCAGTTGAGCAGCTGTTTGGTACACCTGATCAATATCTGGTCTTTCTTCGCGATCAACCTTAATACTGATAAAATTATCGTTCATCAACTTTGCAATGGTTTCATCTTCAAAAGTTTCCTTTTCCATAACATGACACCAATGACAAGAGGAATAACCTATGCTAATAAGAATAAGTTTATTTGATTTTTCTGCTTCTTCTAATATCTCATCTTTCCATGGTTTCCATTGCACTGGGTTGTGGGCGTGTTGTAATAAATACGGACTCGTTTCATGAACCAAATCATTGGTGAATACATGTTGAGCTTTATTTGATGATTCTTTACAAGCGTAAAAAAGAAAAGTCAAAAGCAAAAAAGAAATATAACGCAGGTAAACCTTTATAATCATGTAGGCATCTATTTAGAATGACAAAAATAAGACATTGCTTGTAAAGCACATTTCATTTGTCATAACCCCACTTTAAATTAAGGTTCAACATCTTTTGCCCATTTTACAACAAGAACTTTTTCTTTCACAACAATTGTAGGTTTTTTCTTACTATTAAATTTACCTTGCTGCCAAAGTTTTATACCGTGCCTAGTTAACACACAGAAAAAATATGTTTATCTAATAAATAAAAATGCCGGCCGCATTCAGGGACGTATGTTGTCAGCGATCATGCGCAAGCATGAGAGGACGTCGCACTTTGTGCGGCGTTCTTGTTTTACCATTGATTTTCTTTTATCGAATGTTCTTTACAAATGATAGCCCAATTAAGATCAAATAGAATAAATTTCCCACAAAAGAAAATTTAGATTCAAAAAAATAAAACCAAATGACTGTAGTAGAAAAAGGAATAGTCTTTAGTATATATTGTAATCATTGATTTAAGCTACTTATAAAAAATCCACCACATTAACTTCACTTTTCACAACAAATTCATGCAAAAATACAACATTTGTAAGAATTTTCTTATTTAAATTAAGTACTTCGCATTCGTTAATAAGATTTGCCCAAAAGGTAAATACACCAATAATGACGAAAATCATACTTCAATTCACAATTCATAACCTATGTTAAACACTACCCCAAAGAGCACAATCTCTAAAAAAATATCATTTTTACTTCTAATGACTTTTACAATGCTCTCTTTTTTAAGTTTCGCTCAAGGAGAACTAAAACTAACTTTAACCAACAATTTTAGAGCCGCTGGCACCCCTAACTCTGGTGTAACCATAAATATTTATGACGTCACAGGTACTACTTTATTACATACGTATAGTAATGTAAGTGCAAGTCATACTATTCAACCTACCGACTGGGGAGCCCCTCAAACTTCTACATACCAAGCGTGGTATTCAAATAATATTACATCATTTACCCATGATTCCAATACAGGTTTCAATGAACGAATCCTATCTGTAGACCAGTGGGGTACTGCCACGTTTAATGCGTTAAACTTCTATTTTGCCATTAATATGGAAATTAATGCAACCGATACACCAACTTTTGCACCAGGAGCCAGCTTATTTCGCCTTTTTAGAAGGTGTTTTGCGATGACCGATCCAGGTAACAATATTCAAACTTGGGATACGAGTAATGTAATCAGCATGCGAGAGGCTTTTACGAATGCCGATATGTATAACCCTACTAACCTAGGTAACTGGGATGTGGGTAACGTTACCAATTTTTTTGCTATGTTTTGGGCTACGAACATCTTTAATGATTCTTCTATAGCAAATTGGAATATCGGAGAAAACTTAACAGGTACGACTACGATTAGTATGGAGAGCATGTTTAATACTGCGTTAGCCTTTAATTCTAGTGGCCTAGGAAATTGGGATGTAGGTAGGGTAACAAATTTTAAAAACATGTTTATTAGTACTGATGCCTTCAACGATGCATCTATTAATAACTGGAACATTGGTCAAAATACAGCTACAACTGCGATTAATATGGAGGGCATGTTTAATAATGCAGATGGTTTTAACCAAACCTTAAATGGCTGGGAAACCAATGCCAACTCAACCATGGCATATGTATCAAATATGACGAATATGTTTGCAAATGCAACCCTATTTAATGGTGCCATTGGTGCTTGGGATGTGGGTAGAGTAACCACTTTTAATCAAATGTTTTATAGATCTAGTGGTCCTACAGCTTTTAATAATGGAGACCCTTCTGGAGTAGTAGGAACAGGTATGCAAAATTGGAATATTGGGCAAAACTTACCTAATGATGGTACAGCAACCATTATTATGCACCGCATGTTTAGAGAATCAGACCAGTTTAATCAAGATTTAAGCAATTGGTCTATTACAAAAGTGAACAACTTTAATGAAATGTTTTTCAATACAAACCAATTTACAGGTGCTGGGTTAAGCAATTGGCAAATTAGTGGTAGCAATACCAACCCAGTTAGTATGCGGTGGATGTTTGGTGGGAGCCACGTTGTTCCATTTAACGAACCTTTAGCGACTTGGGAAACTGATCCAGGTTCAACAATGGCATATGTTACTACTATGGCTAACATGTTCAATAATGCAGATGCCTTTAATCAACCTTTAGGCGATTGGAATGTAGGTAGGGTTATCGATTTTGCAGGGATGTTTGCCAATACAGCTATTTTTGATGACCCAGCACCCAGTATTAACAACTGGAATATAAGTGAAAATAATGCGCCTGCAGCGGTTACAATGACTTCAATGTTTCAAAATGCACTAGCCTTTGCAAACCCTCTAGCAGGATGGCAAAATAATGCAAATTCCACTATGGAATATGTGACCACTGTAAACAGAATGTTTGATAATGCAGATGCATTTAATCAACCCCTAGGTGATTGGAATATGGGAAGGGTTACCACTTTTGCTGGAATGTTTGATGGTACAGCAACCTTTGCAGATCCAGCGCCAAGTATCAATAATTGGCATATTGGAGAAAATACAGGAACTGCAGCAATAAACATGCAAGAAATGTTTGAATCAGCCTTAGCATTCAATAGCCCTTTGGCAAGTTGGGAAACCGATGCTAATTCTACAATGGCGTTTGTAATTACTCTTAACAGAATGTTTAATAATGCAGATGCTTTTAACCAAGCTTTAGGCGATTGGAATGTGGGTAGGGTAACTAACTATCAATATATGTTTTCCAATACTGCTGTTTTTGCGGATCCAACACCAAGTATCAATGACTGGAATATTAGTGAAAACACAGGTACAACTGCAATTGATATGTTGGGTGTATTTCAGGCTGCATTAGCATTTAACAACCCCATAGAAGGTTGGGAAACAAACCCAAATTCTACACTGGCGTATGTGACTAGAATGCAAGATATGTTTTTGAACAACCCTGTTTTTAATCAACCTATAGGTAATTGGGATGTAGGTAGAGTAGCTAATTTTCATGGGATGTTTCAAAATGCCGATGCTTTTAATCAACCTTTAAATGATTGGAATATTACCGAAAATACAACCACCACAAGTATGGAAGATATGTTTGTTGTGAACGATGCTTTTAATCAACCTTTAGATAATTGGGACGTAAGTAAGGTAAGTAATATGAATCGTATGTTTGATAGAGCAACATCATTTAACCAATCTTTAGCAACTTGGACACCAGTCGCAAGTACTCTTTTTGGTAGCATGTTAAATAGTACGGCGCTGTCAGTAGCCAATTATGATGCCACTTTAACGAGTTGGGCACAACAAGATTTAATAGATAATAGGGTTTTGGGTGCTACTGGTTTAGAATTCTGTGCTGCAGAACCTTTTAGAGCCAGTTTGGTCTCAGACCAAGGTTGGACTATTACTGGCGATATTTTAGGATGTGCACCTGGTAATGTAAGTGGGGCGGGTAAATTATTATATTGGGTAAGTGCTGGTGCTCATATTGGTGCAGATGGCGACCCAGTTGACGAATGGCGCGATATATCGGGCGATGGGCGAATTTTTGAACAACCCACCGTAACAAAGCAACCAACTTTTTTAAATAATACAACCAATATGGTAAACTTCAACCCCCTCATGCAATTTGATGGTGTTGATGATTACCTTGAAGGTTATGATTTTGATACCCAAGATTTAAGTACGCCCAATACCCCAAGAATAGATTTACCAATTCTTGGTAGGACGGCAAGTTCAGAGCTTACCATTCAAATACCAAATTCAAATCCTCTTTTACCACCAAATTCACTAACATTTACAGCAGGCCGATCTATATTAGGAGGTACATTTAACGGTAATAGAACAACCGCAGGATCATGGCGTCCTGCAACTGAGCCAACACCAAATGTTAATACAACAGAGTATTTAGAATTAGATTTAGGCGAAATAGTGCCTTTAAGTACTATAAGAACACAAGGCGAAGGTTCAAATCAAGAGTCTGCTGCATGGGTTCAAAGCTATACCGTAGAAGTGTCTACTGATGGCACCAATTTTACACAATTAGATGGAACGTTTACAGGAAATATCAATAGAAACGATACTGTTTTAAACGAATTTTCTGAAAATACCCCCGCTCAATACATTCGTATTTTTCCACAAACTTGGAGCGGCTACCCAGCACTTAGAGTTGGTGTGGGTACCAAAGGGTATAATGAAGCAAGTACCTTTATCTTGGCTATAGAAGATGTACGTCAAAACAATGTTACACAATCTATAAAACATTTAGATACAGATAATAAATTTGATATTTCTGTTGCAAATGTCGCAGGTACTATTACTGCCGAAGATAGTTTTGATGGTAATACCAGCGTTTCTTTAGCCAGTCCGGCACCGGCTTTAGATGGCAATCCTTTCTTAGTTAATTATTCGGTAAGTGGATCAGGCGAAGCGAAGCTATATCATAATGGTGTAGAAGTAGATTCTGATGCCGACCCAGATAACTATATTCTTACTGGTACTACCTATTTAGGTGGTCTACCAACTAGCGCTTATTTTAATGGAAAAATAGCCGAAGCAAACCTGTTAGGCGATGTTCTTTCACAATCTGAAAGAGAACGAATAAACACCTATTTTGCTATAAAATATAACATTCCAATTCTACATAACTTCATTTATGAAGATGAGGTTACAGCAACCGTAGAAACGGTTTGGGATGTTACAGCAAATGCTACTTATAATAATGATGTTTTTGGGCTTGCCTTAGATAACAACCAAGGACTAAATCAACGCGTTAGTAGTTCAAGGGATAATGATAATGTATTAACGGTAGCGACTATAAACGATTTTGCATCATTAAATTCGGATGCAGCGAGATCAGCATTAAGCGGTGTTTCTGCCTTTGTGGTAATGGGAAACAATGATGGTGGCGCAACTTTTAGCCCAACTGGTGCCCCGAATAAATTTCATGTATTAGACCGCAAATGGTACGCCCAAGTAACCGGTAGTGACCAACCGCTCTTTTTTGAATTTGATGTCGCCAATACCGCTTTTGATATTGACGCTCCACCACAGACTACGGACTACTATTTTGTAAAAGACGATAATAACAACGGGAGTTTAAGTGATGATACGCCCATATTGATGACCAATACCAGCGGCAACCTTTGGTCTACCTCAGCTGCAGTAACTGTTGCTGATGGACAGATCTTTACCGTGGCAGGCAGCTTTATCACAACACCCGGGGGTGTGGCACAAAATCTTGCACTTTGGCTTAATGCTAGTACAGAGTCTGTAGGAAATATGGCTAATGGAACAGGGTGGCAAGACCAAAGTGTTAATAGTCATGATTTTGAATTTGTAAACAGCGATCCAAACGTTGTTGCAAATGGGCTTAACTTTAACAACGCTGTCGTGTTTGACGGTGATGATTTCCTTAGAGACGATGATCAAACCATAGTAGGAAACTTAACAGCTGGTAATGTATTTACCGTTGTAAAAGACGTCATTCTAACTAGTAGTAACGGACACCCTTTTGATTTAGGAGGAACAGGTGGCTCTTTTTATACATGGAGTAATCAGGCTATTTTCGAAGATTTTGGCACCGTTGACCGACTTGCTATTAATCCAAACACTGGGGTAATTGTCGACCCTAAACCAGGTGCTACCGCAGGTACATCTGGCTTTACCACAGCCGATTGGAATGTGTATGGAGTCCATTCTGCTACCAATGATTGGGCAATGTTTATGAATGGTGCAACTATCGCATCAACAGCGACGAATACTCCAACTTTCAATGGAAACGAACACATTGGTGCTCGCAGTGGTGAAGTATGGACTGGTGAAATGTCTGAGACTATTCTTTTCGGTCGAGTACTTACAGCTACTGAGAAAAATCAAGTTAATTCATATCTCGCACTAAAATACGGAATCACGTTAGATCAAACGACAGCAACCGCTTATTTAGCAAGTGATGGCACCACCAAACTATGGGATGAAACTTTAAATACAACGTATAATAAAGACATTGCAGGGCTTGTCAGAGATGATAATACGGGTCTCTTACAAAAAGTGGCACGTGGCATAAACAAAAACAGTATTGTGACCATGGCACTCGACAATGATGTTACAGTTGCCAATAACGATGCCTCGCGAACCAGCGGTTTTGCAAATGATTTGGAAGCCATGGTATGGGCAAATAACGGAGCAGGAACAGGATTTACAACAAACAATATTCCTACGGGTACCGATTCAGATGATATTGATGTGGTTTTAGAGCGCATCTGGCAAGTGCAAGAACTTGGCGATGCAGCCGGCTCAAGTGGCGATTTACATATCGCTTTTGATTTAGACAATATACAAACTACAGGAGGTACACCAGCAGCTACAGATATATATCTGTTAATTAATAGTGCTGACAACTTTACAGGATTGGCGAATGCGAATACTTTGAATACAGGAACTATTGTAGGCAATCAAATTGTATTTGCTGTACCGGAAGCCAATCTGGAAACAGGACAATTTTTTACCTTGGGTTGTGCGCTAAATGGAACACTCCATGCAGCGCCAGGAGGTGTATCTGCTAATCTTGGATTATGGTTAAAGGCTGACACTGGAGCAACAGAAACAGGAGATAGTACACCTTTGACTGCTTGGGTTGATCAATCTGTTAACGGTAATAACTTAGCAAGCGTTACGGGTAGCCCAACCTATATTTCAACATCGGAAGATGTAAACTTTAATCCAACCATTCGTTTTGATGGTAATGATGCGATACAAACAACGAATACAGCAGTATTTGGTAACAATGGTGTCTACACAAAATTTACAATTGTTAGACCAAATGTAGCTAATGTAACGGGTAATATTTTGTCATCAAGTAATGCAAGTGGTCATGCACTATTGAATATTAATGGCGTATTACATGGCTGGCATAGTGGTTCTTCGTATGCTACAGGAACTACCAATTTTGGGGCTAATGAGGTTTTTATTACCACAAATAGATACACGAACGGAGGAATAGACCCAAATACAATTGGCGTAAATGGAGCAATTGAAACCTCTAATACAACCGTCACAAACTATACAGATACGGGAGTATTACAAATAGGAGCTTATAACACGGCGGCGGGTACTTTCTACAACGGAGAAATTTCGGAAACAATCGCATATTCCGGTGCTTTAAATGATACTGATATTCAAAAAGTAGAATCTTACCTCGCGTTAAAATATGGTGTTACTTTAGATCAAAGTTTGGTCGCAACTAATGGCGATGATGGTTCAGGAAATTATGTAGCTAGTGACGGTACCGTGGTTTTTGATGCCCATGATGGTACAACTGCAAACGTATATAACAACGATATTTTTGGAATCGTAAATGATGCGGCCTCTGGTTTAGATCAGCAAATTTCTAAATCGGTAAATACAGGAGCCGTGGTAACATTATCCACCGATACAGATTTTACTGGGGTCAATGGTACGCATACTTCATTAACAGACGAACAGTTTTTGGTTATCGGTAATGATGGTGGCTCTGGCGCACCAGCAGATGCTGTAGCTACAGACTTGGTCACATCAACCTATTTTGAACGATCAGCTAGAGAGTGGAAAGCTTTTAATACAAGTAGTGTTGGTGCAATAAACTTGCAGTTCGACGGCTATGATGATACCTGGTTTCTTATAAGCAGAACTATTGATGGCGATTTTAGTGCTACCACAGGTACTACGGAAACGGCTTTATCAGCTACAGGCACTGTGGTATTGACCTTAACCAACAATACTTATTTTACTTTAGCAAGAAAAGTAACGAATATTGAATTTGAAGCTGCCACAGCTAGTGATGTAGAAGCAACTGGGGGCAATCTTCCAAATTTATTGATTGATGGTAATTTGATTGCTGATACAACAATTGATGTTCTCATTAATGCAGCGAGCACGGCAAATGCAACTACAGATTTTACGTTGGATGGCGCTACAAATTCGTTAACAATAACGATACCAGCAGGGAATTATACCGCAGCTACGCCATTACCAATTACAAATACATATGCTGCAACTCCTATATTGTACTCCTATCCAAGTCAAATTAACCCCCCAGGAAGTAATTTTCCACAAGAAACTTTTGTAGCACCTGCAACAGGAGATTATGAAGTTGTACATGCAGCAGAAACAATTGCTAATGGTACAGGTTGGTTAAATATTGGAACAACAGTGGGCAGTGGTACAACAGGATCTGATGATATACTAAATGCTTTTGGGACTGCCGATCGCATAAATTCTGGGCAACTTTCAAATACCTATACCATATCGCTTACTGCAGGTACAACATATTATGTGACTTCAGGAGCGGGTGGTACTAGTAACCTAACTAATGTGTCTATAGCTATTACCAAGCTAACAGATTTATCAATTATTGATGATACTGTTGTAGAGAATGCAGAGACCATAAGTCTTAGCCTTGCAAATGCGCAGGCGGGCTTTGTAATTGCAGAGGTTACAGGAGGTGCATTAATTGACACCCATGTATATACAATTACCGACGATGATACAGCCACCGTAACTATTGCCGCTGATACAGATGCTGATGAAACAACTGCGAGCAGGGCTTTTACCCTAACAATGAGTGCGGTAGCGTCTACTGATGTGGAGGTAAGTTATGTCTTAACAGGTACTGCTGCAAACCCAGCAGATTATACAGATGCTACAACAGTGGCAGGTACGGTAACCATTCCTGCAGGTATGACTACAGCTACTATTGATTTAACAGTAGTAGATGATACGAAGATCGAAATTACGGAAACCATTATTGCTACATTAACAGCAGCAACCAATAACGCTTCAGTAACAGCAAATACAACCGCCGCAACGCTAAATATTTTAGATGCTGATACAGCAGCTACAACCCTTTCAGTAGCGAGTCCGGTTGATGGAACAGAAGGTACTTCTGATGTCACTTTTACCGTAAGCTTAGATAATAATTTAACGAATAATACGGGTACAGCAATCACAGGTACTCTTGCCTTAACAGGTACGGCAACGAACGGTACAGATTATACCGATGTAACTAGTTTCTCTATTGCAGACGGAGCAAGTTTCACAACAATAAACGTTATGGTTACTAATGATACTGAGGTAGAAATTTCAGAAACGGTAACTGCTACTATTTCTGCGCCTAGTTTAGGAGTAATTAATACAGCATCAGCAACCGCTAATATTCTTGATGATGATGCAGCGGCATTAACGATTTCTATTGCGAATCCAATAGATGCTACAGAAGGTACTTCCAATATTACCTACACGGTAAGTTTGGATGCTGGACTTACGAATACGACAGGCTCAGCCATTACAGGTACAGTAGCCTTAACAGGTACTGCTACCAATGGAACGGATTATACAGATGTAACAAGTTTTTCAATTGCAGATGGATCTAGTTCGGCAACGATTACTGCGGTTGTAACTAATGATACTCAAGTTGAAATATCAGAAACGGTGGTGGCAACAATTTCATTACCATCAGCTGGAACAATAAACAGCGGAGCTGCAAGTGTGATGGCGAATATTATAGATGATGATGCGGCTTCGCTTAACATTTCAATTGCCACTCCAGTAGATGCTACTGAAGGAACTTCTGATGTTAGCTATACGGTAAATTTAGATGGCGGTGTAACCAACAATACCGGTTCAGCCATAACAGGAACTGTTACCTTAACAGGCACAGCAACTAACGGTACGGATTATACAGATGTAACAAGTTTTTCCATAGCAGATGGCGCTAGTTCAGCAACAATTAACGTTGAGATTACCAATGATACAGAGGTTGAAATTTCAGAAACGGTTATTGCTACTATTTCTGCACCGAGCTTAGGGTCAATTAATACGGCATCCGCAACGGCTACTATTCTTGATGATGATGCGGCCGGACTAATGATCTCTATAGCTAGTCCTGTAGATGGTACAGAAGGTACTTCCGATGTTAGCTATACCGTTAGTTTAGATGGCGGTGTTACCAACAATACTGGATCAGCTATTACAGGTACAGTAGCCTTAACAGGTACTGCTACCAATGGAACGGATTATACAAATGTAACAAGTTTTTCAATCGCAAATGGGGCTAGTTCGGCAACCATTACTGTGGTTGTAACTAATGATACTCAAGTAGAAATATCAGAAACGGTGGTGGCCACAATTTCAGCACCATCAATTGGAACAATAAACATCGGAGCTGCAAGTGTGACGGCGAATATTTTAGATGATGATGCGGCAACATTGACCCTTTCTATTGCAAGCCCTATAGATGCTACTGAAGGTGCTTCAGATGTTAGCTATACCGTTAGTTTAGATGGCGGTGTGACCAACAATACTGGGTCAGCCATTACAGGTACAGTAGCTCTAACAGGTACTGCTACCAATGGAACAGATTATACTGATGTTACTGCCTTCTCTATTGCAGATGGCGCCAGTTCAGTAACAATTAGCGTTGTAGTTGCCAATGATACAGAGGTAGAGATTTCAGAAACAATAATCGCAACCATTTCTGCACCTAGTTTAGGAGCAATTAATACAGCAGTAGCAACAGCCAATATACTTGATGATGATGCAGCGGCACTTACGATTTCTATTGCGAGTCCAGTTGATGGTACCGAAGGTAGTTCAGATATTAGCTATACGGTAAGTTTAGATGCTGGCGTAAGTAATAATACTGGCTCAGCCATAACAGGAACTGTAGCATTAACAGGTATGGCAACTAACGGTACGGATTATACAGATGTAACAAGTTTCTCTATTGCTGACGGAGCTAGTTCAGCAACAATTAACGTGGTGGTGGTTGATGATACTGAAGTAGAATCTACTGAAAGCGTAATAGCCACAATAACGGCACCTAGTTTAGGAACAATTAATACAGCATCAGCAACAGCCAATATACTTGATGTTGATATGGCAATGGTATCAATCGCTGCTGATAGTGATGCGAATGAAGGTATTGCGGTCAGGGCGTTTACCGTAACACTTAGCAATCTGGCTTCTGAGGCAATAGAAGTTAACTATGTATTAAGTGGTTCAGCGACAATAGGCACTGATTACAATGATGCAAGTACGGTTGTAGGAACTGTTACCATTCCCGCAGGAGTGCTATCCGCTACAATTGATATAAGTGTGATTGATGACGCCATGACTGAAGCCGTTGAAACGATTATAGCAACCTTAAATTCAGCTACAAATAATACAGCAGTAACGGCTGATACAACACCAGCGAGTTTGAACATATTAGATAACGATGAAATTTTCGTATCAATAAGCCCAGATGCTGATGCCGATGAGGCGGTTACTAATCGTCAATTTACCATTAGTTTAGGCCAACCAGCTTCTGTAAATGTGAGTATTGATTATTCGCTAACGGGTACGGCAACAGATGTTTTTGATTATGTCGATTTAGGCACGGGCACGATTGTAATTCCAATAGGTCAATCATCGGCTAGTATAGTCGTAGATATTATTGATGATCAGTTTGTTGAAAGTACTGAAACAATAATCGCTACCTTAAGCTCAGCAATGAGTGAAGTTACCTTTACTGTTGGTTCAGCAACTATGAATATTCTAGAAAATGATAGCTGTGAGCAACCTTCTAATTTAGCAGTAAGTGATGTTCAAATCAGTTCGATTGATTTAAGTTGGTCCATTCCAACAAACGTAATCATAGAAGGTTACGAATGGGTACTTGTCACATCAGGTGCAGATCCAACTACAACCGCACCAATTGCCTTTGATTTTGTGCTTGGCACTGAAACAATGATTGATGATGCAGGTATCTTATTAAAAAATACTACGTACGATTTTTATATACGATCCATATGCCAATCAGTAGCAAACAGTTCCTTTGAAGGTCCAGTAACCTTCACTACCCTGCCAGATAATGATGATGACGGTATTCCTGATGATGATGATGACGATGATGATAATGATGGTATTTCAGACGAAGAAGAAGGCACAGGCGATTGTGACGAAGATGGTATTCCAAATCAATTTGATCCAGATACTTGCGGTCAAGTGGGCAGCATTTCAACCATTATACCGAGTCAAGCCTTTACACCAAATGCCGATGGCATCAATGATACTTGGGTAATTCAAGGCATTGAATCTTTCCCTAACAATAGTGTTAAAGTTTACAATCGTTGGGGTCACGAAGTTTTCGGAGCCATTGATTATCAAAATGACTGGGGTGCTATTTATGAAGATAATAATGAGAAACTACCACCAGGATCATACTACTTTATCATAGATCTTGGAGACGGAGCGATCCCAATCGATGGTTGGTTCTTTATCAATTATTAAATGTAAATAACGTATTGATTTTTCGGCTTCGTTCAAAAAAAACTCCAACAAGATCAGAATGTTCCCCCTTGGAGTGGATTGCGCGCGAAGTCGAAATAATTTATCGGCAACTCTGCTACTTTCATAGTTTCCTAAAAGTATTAATGAAAACATTTCTGCCGATTAAAAGTGAGAATCAAATCATACTAATGGGTGTTGAAAATTGCTCATTATTTCCCTCCAAATGAACTTCAGAATTAAGTTGCATTCCTAAATTGAAATACAGCCAAATTATGTATTAAATGTGGAGCTTTTCGCATCAACTTTTCGCAAAAATACAATGTTCACATAGTTCATAAACCTTGTAAAAAGCAATATTTTCAGTAGTTCACTCAAATGGTCACAAGGCTAATCAATCATTTCACAACAACTTGTTATCATTTCACAACAAAGTAGTATTATTCTTACAAGAATATAAAGTATTGTAAGTTAATTTGTAAGAGTTATTTCAAAATAAAAACCGATTACTTTAAACCCATACCATGCCTAAAATTACCTTTATTATTTTCAGAATACTTACTTTTTTAATCTTTATAACAAGTACATCGCTTTTAGCACAAAGCCCTGGGGGCGTTGCAACAGATTTAAGATTTTGGCTAAAAGCTGATGTTGGCACGAATACTACAACCAATGGTGCCGATGTATCGAGTTGGATAGACCAAGCACAATCAATTGACTTAACTGAAGCTACTAATCCACCGTCTTACTTAGAAAACGGAGTTAACTTTAATCCAGCCCTTGATTTTAATACGAATGATCAGCTCTCTGATATTACGGCAAGTGGATTAGGTATTGGAGATGGAGCTGTTGACAATGCCATTTATACCGTCTTTGTTTCAAATAATGTAGGTGATGGTGATAGATGTGTGGTTTTATTTGGTAATACGTCCAAACCAAGATCATATTATATAGAATATGATAGTGATGCCGCCGATCGACGCATGAACTATAAAAATTATCGAAATAATAATCCTGGAACCCTTCAAACAACATCCGGTGCACCTACTTTATATACAGCAACCTATAACAGTGCCGGTACGCCTATCTTTAGAACAGGATCAAACGGATATTTGAACGGAGAAGAAGATACCTTTGTTACCTTAAATGGAAATAATGATGGATCTGATGTACCAAACTACCTAGATGGTCAAATTTTTCTTGGTGCTAGAGCCAGTGAAAACAATAATTTAACAGGTCAAATTGCAGAAGTTATATTCTATAATGCACCACATGGCTCCGGTTTTGACGCTACGCGTCAACAAATAGAGTCTTATCTAGCCCTAAAATACGGTATTACACTAAATCAAACCTCAGCAACCGATTATTTAGCCTCAGATGGTACTACGAAAATGTGGGATGCAACACTTGCGGCAAGCTTCAAGTCAGAAATTTCGGGAATCGGTCGCGATGATGATTCGGCTTTAAACCAAAAACAGTCCAAATCGGTCAATGCCAATGGTATTGTCGCAATGGGGCTTGCAACCATTGAAGCAGACAATATTACAAATACAGCCACCTTTGCCAACGATAAAAACTTTATGGTATGGGCCAATAATGATGGTGCCGCCACATGGACAGCCACAGGAGCTCCTGATAATTTTGAAATTTTAGGGAAACAATGGCAGATACAAGAAACAGGTACGGTAGCTGCCGTAAGCATGCAATTTGATGTGGCCAATGCCGATTTTGATGTAGCTGATTTAATTCAAGGAACTGAATATTACCTTATCTATGATAGTGATAACGATGATGATTTAAGTGATGAAACTCCTATTGCTCTTGATAATGGTGGAAGTGGAGACATATGGTCTACAACTACTGCAATCGACTTTGCAAATGGAGCAGAGTTTACCTTGGCATCTTCAACAGTAGTGCCAACAGCTCCAGGTGGAGTTACTGCAGATCTTTCACTTTGGTTAAAAGCAGATGCAGGTACCAGTAGTAGCGTCAATGGCACGCAATTGACCCAATGGGATGATCAGAGTGGTAATGGCAAAAACCCTACCAATGCTACAGACGGTCCAACTTTTTATGATGGGGCCAGTGCCAATGCCATTAATTATAACCCTGTGACAAATTATGGGCAAGATCAAAACCTAAATATGATAAATGAAACATTAGGTATTGACGAACATCATGAAATCTTTACCATAAGACGTGGCGGAACCCAAACTTCAGGAAACTCTTTTTATCTGGAAATTGGAACAGGTTCAAATGCCATTCGACAATATATTGAAGGCACCAAAGAGAAATACATTTTTGCCAGCACCACAGATTTTGTGAATGTTGTGGGATCCATTGCCCAAACCCAACCGCAAATGGTAACGGCAACCCGAAGTGCCACCGCAATGCAAATTTTGGAAAATGGAAGATTTCTAGCTGAAGATAATGTGCTCAATTCACGAATGGTTCCGGCAGATGCAACTGTACATGTAGGAGGAAGACCTATCGGAGCTGGTAATTCGGGTAACTTCATAGGAGATATTGCAGAAGTCATCATATTCAATGATGCTATTGGTGCAGGCACCAACCGCCAACAAATACAATCCTATCTAGCCCTTAAATACGGGATTACGTTACGTCAAGAAAACACGGGCGGTCTAGACACTACAATTTTAGATTACCTCGCTAGTGATGGCAGCTTTATGTGGAGCAAAGCAAAAAGCTATGAGCAAATTGATGCAGGAGGAGGCTTCTTTTTAGATAATTATTACATGCACAATGTTTTTGGCATTGGTCGTGATGATGCTTCTGGTTTAGACCAAAGAGTATCAAGATCCGTAAACACTGATACCCTGTTAGAAGTGGCATTAGAAGCTAATTTTACAGATGCTAATAACGACGCCTCAAGAACTGTGACACATGCGAATGACTTACAATTTTTAAGTTTTGGTCATGACAACCCTAGTACAGCAACACAGACAACAACAATTGCCGGTACAAATTTATCGCAGAAATTGGCCAGAGAATGGCGGGTACAACGTGAAAACTTTATGCAAAATGCCACTCTTCGTTTTCCTAATCATGCAGGTTGGAATCTAGTGGTTAGAACAACTGGAAATAACTATACAAGCAGTTCGGTTGTAGGTGTGCTTGATGGCAATGGAGAAATAACGGTAACAAACGCACAATTACCAGATCAGGCCATTTTTACAGTGGCCACTATGACACCGTTTATTACTACCTGGACCGTTGATGCTACAGACTTGGAAATCTTTATTCCTACACATGCTGCATCAGGAAGTTATGACTATACGGTAGATTGGGGAGATGGAAATATTGAATCTGGCATTACTACTGAAGATTATGCACATACCTATTCGGCACCGGGTACCTATACCGTAGAAATTATGGGCGATTTTCCAAGATTCTTTTCTGATGCGGCAAATTCTGGTAGTGCACAAGTCGATATTGACAATATGGCCCAATTAGCATCTTTGGAGCAATGGGGGAATAACCAATGGAGTAGTATTGCTGCGGCCTTTACGAGAGCTGTTAATATGACTTATAACGCTACTGATGCACCAGATTTAACCAATGCAACATCTCTTGATGCAACATTTGGTCAAGTAGGCGATATGAATGACGTAGATTTTAGCAATTGGGATGTTTCTACTATTACCGATATGAGAGGTACTTTCAATAATGTTGGAGGGGATTTCTCTGGCTTGGATAATTGGGATGTGAGCAACGTAACCCGTATGCAACAGACTTTCCTTAACGCCAATGTTGGAGGAGACATCGGTGGTTGGGATACCTCGAGCGTAACCAATTTTGTACAAACCTTTAGAAATAATAGCACCTTTAATCATGATATATCTAATTGGAATTTAAGTAGTGCTACCAGTATTAGTGGTATGTTTCTTAACACAGCAGCTTTTAACCAAGATATTAGCACTTGGGAAAGAACAAATGGTGTAGATGGTGCTACAAGCACCAGTACGCTGGCTAATGTGACTAATTTTCAACAGGCTTTTCAACAAGCAGTCGTTTTTAATGCGCCTATCGGTAATTGGAATACCAGTGCTGCAACTAATATGCAAGCCATGTTCTTAAACGGAATAGCCTTTAATCAACCCCTTAATAATTGGGATACATCAGGAGCGTCTAATATGTCGAGAATGTTCGAAAACGCAGCTGTGTTTAACCAAGATTTAAGTAATTGGAATACGAGTAGCGTAACCAACATGGAGCAAATGTTCTTAAACGCAATAGCTTTTGACCAAGACCTAAGTGGTTTTGATATGAGCGCGCTTCAAGTAGCAGTCAATAGTTTAACTTTTGAAATTACACAGGGAGCAGTTGATATGTTGAACAACTCTAGCCTTTCTTTAGCAAATTATGATGCAACGCTAATAGGCTGGGCATCGCAAACCTTAGATTCATTCGGCGAATTAGGCGCAACTGGTTTAGAATATTGTAATGGGGCTGCGGCACATGCAAGTATTATTGCTGATGGATGGTCTATTAATGGCGATTCAGAAAATTGCGATACGGTAACTTTAGCTGAAGTACTTGAAGATAGTAACTCAACTGACGGTCAAGATAACGCAAATGGTACCGCAGTAACAGCTGCAGAATTAGCAGCCATAACAGGTATTGTAAATGTTATACCTGCAAATGAAACAGCATACCAAGCAGCAATTAATGCTGAAACTGGCTTTAGCAACCCACCAACTGTGGCAGAAGTTCAAGCTATAATTGATGCTGTAAATACGTCGGCAACTGTGCTTACTCAAATAGGAAATGAAGGTGATGACCCTGATACGGTAAATTCAATTGTTACTGTTGCCCAATTAGAAACTATTGAGCCTGAAGTAACAGGATTAGTAGCAGGCAATGAGGGAGAGTACCAAGATTATATTGATGAAAATCCGAACAGTTTTGCTTCCCCTGCCACACAAGCAGAGGTACAGGCCATGGTTGATACGGTGAATGCTGCAGTAACGGCTTCGGAAGGAGTCTTGACACAAATCGGCAACGAGGGCGACGACCCTGATACCGTGAACTCCGTGGTAACGGTGGCACAGTTGCAGACCATCATTCCTGAAGTAACAGGTTTGGTCGCAGGCAATGAAAGTCTGTACCAAGATTATATTGATGAAAATCCGAACAGTTTTGCTTCCCCTGCCACACAA
>CAZKQM010000020.1:0-38304 GCA_964554895.1 uncultured Maribacter sp.
TGGTGTTGGTGGAGCTGATGCTGTAGATGTGATGGCAGGTATGGCTTGGGAATTGAAATTTCCTAAATTGATTGGTGTTAAGCTTACCGGAACTATTTCTGGTTGGACGGCACCAAAAGATGTTATATTAAAGGTTGCCGAAATTGTTACGGCGAAAGGTGGTACTGGGGCGATTGTTGAATATTTTGGACCAGGAGCACAGTCACTTTCATGTACAGGAAAAGGTACCATTTGTAATATGGGCGCTGAAATAGGTGCAACTACCTCTACCTTTGGTTATGATGAATCGATGGAGCGTTATTTACGTGCCACGGATCGTGCTGACGTTGCAGATGCCGCAAATGAAGTAAAAGCATATTTGACCGGCGATGATGAAGTTTATGCAAATCCTGAACAATATTTTGATCAACTAATTGAAATTAACCTTACTGAACTAAACCCTTTATTGAATGGGCCGTTTACTCCAGACCTTTCTACCGCAGCAGGAGATGCTATGACTA
Source organism: uncultured Maribacter sp. (assembly GCA_964554895.1). Lineage (GTDB taxonomy): Bacteria > Bacteroidota > Bacteroidia > Flavobacteriales > Flavobacteriaceae > Maribacter_C. The sequence goes on from CAZKQM010000020.1 coordinate 501, forward strand.
AGAAAGCAGGAGAAAATGATTGGCCATTGCAGGTAGAATGGGGCTTAATTGGTTCATGTACCAATAGTTCTTATGAAGATTTATCACGGGCATCTTCGATTGCGCAACAGGCCTTAGATAAGGGAGTAAAAATGAAAGCAGAACTAGGTATTAACCCGGGTTCTGAACAAGTGCGTTATACTGCAGAGCGTGATGGCATCTTAAATGTTTTTGAGAAGTTAGACGCCAAGATTTTTACCAATGCTTGTGGGCCTTGTATTGGTCAGTGGGCACGTTATAAAGACCCTAAAAACGCTCCTAAAAATAGCATTGTACATTCCTTTAATAGAAATTTTGCTAAGCGTGCAGATGGTAACCCAAATACGCACGCCTTTGTTGCTTCGCCAGAACTAACTGCTGCAATTGCTATAGCAGGTCGATTAGACTTTAACCCTATGACTGATACTTTAATTAGTGAAAGTGGGGAGGAAGTTAAATTTGATGAACCAACAGGGTGGGAGTTACCACCAAAAGGTTTTGAGGTGGAAGATGCAGGTTTTTTAGCACCAGATGAAGATGGTTCTAGTGTTGTGGTTAAAGTTGCTCCTGATTCAGAAAGATTAGAATTATTAGAGCCTTTTGTTCCTATAGAAGACAGTGAATTAAAAGAAGTGAAATTATTGATTAAGGCATATGGAAAATGCACCACTGATCATATATCTATGGCAGGCCCTTGGCTGCGTTATAGAGGGCACTTAGATAACATTTCTAACAACTGTTTGATTGGTGCCGTAAATGCCTATAACAAGAAAACAAATTTTGTTAAAAGTCAATTAACGGGCGAATATGGTGGTGTACCAGATACTCAAAGAGCATATAAAGCAAAAGGAATCAGAACAGTAGTCGTTGGTGATCATAATTACGGAGAAGGTTCTTCACGTGAACATGCTGCCATGGAGCCAAGACACCTTGGTGTTGCCGCAGTAATTGTAAAATCATTTGCGCGTATTCACGAAACCAATTTGAAGAAGCAGGGTATGTTAGGTTTAACTTTCGCTAATGAAAGTGATTATGACTTAATTCAAGAAGATGACACCTTTAACTTTGTTGATATTGCTGATTTTGCACCGGGTAAACCTTTAACAATTGAAATTACTCATGCTGATGGTAGCTCAGATACAATTCGTGTAAATCATACGTATAATGAAGCTCAAATTGGTTGGTACAGAGAGGGTTCTGCTTTGAATGTAATCAAAAGAGAAAACGCTTCTTAAGAAGTTTAGTTTTAGAATATTTATAAAAAACTCCTGATTTATTCAGGAGTTTTTTTAGTTTTGATCATAACCTAAAATCTTCAATGAAAAGAAGCACATTTTATACATTGTCTGTAATAGTTATCGTGTTATCCTTTTTTGTAACTCCATTGGGTGAATTTAGCAAAGAGCAATTAAATAAGCTTTTTGCGACAAGCCCAACGATTATTAGCGGAGGGAATCAAGCTAAAATTGGTTCGTATGATTGGAGGCTTAAAAGAGCAGATTGGAGTTATTTCAATTTTAAAGAAGCTGAGGGTCAAGTAATTTTTATTAACTTCTGGACATCTTGGCATCTGCCATCTAGAGCACAACTAGATGATATTCAAGAGCTATACAATCGGTACGGAGATAAGGTTAAATTTTATGTTATAACGAATGAAGAACGCCAATTGCCCGAGGAAATGATGAAAAGAAAGGATTTTACTTTTCCAATTACTTATGAAATTGTCAATTCCCCAAGCCCTTTAAAAATACTCAAGCCTTCTGGTTCTTATGTGCTCGATAAAAAGGGAAATATTGTGGTACATCAAACCGCCATTGCCGATTGGGATAATGATAAAGTTTATAACTTACTAAATCGTTTGTTAGAAGAATGACTATTTCTTCTTGAAGTATTTGAAGGGTACAACCAACATTCCAAAACATTCGCCATCTTCTTTACCCAAATGTTTATGATGCATTTTATGAGCTCTTCGCACTCCTTTGGCATACCTATTTTCAGCCGTTCTAAAAAGTTTAAAACGCTGATGAATGAAAATATCATGTACCAAAAAATAAGCAATACCATAGGCTAATATACCAAAGCCTAGGGCCCAGCCATACCACCAACCATTAGCACCAGCGTAAAAAAGTGACATACTAACAATAGCATAGAAAATAAAAAAAACATCATTTCTTTCAAACCAAGAGTCGTGATCCTTATGATGGTGGTCTTTATGAAGATTCCATAAAAAACCATGCATCACATATTTGTGTGTAAACCAGGCCATGAACTCCATGGCAGAGAAGGTTCCTAAAAATAGTAGAATCCAAAGAAATATTTTCATTATACTAAATTCAATTTATAGTTAACATATGAGGTAGCCAAAAGTCCAAATTTTTGGTAGTTAGGTACTCTTATGCGCGCATTTTTTATTTCTAATGGCGGCGTGTTTTGCAGTTTTTGTAAAAGTTTACTGTAGTATTTGTATGCAGTATATACTCCAAATTTTGCTACATTGGGCAGTTGTGCAATACCTTCAAACCCTAATTTGAAATCAGCACTGATTTCATCAACAATATGCTTTTTAGATTCCTCATCTAACTCCATCAGATTTGTATTCGGAAAATAAGTACGATTTAAACCTTCATAATCTGCTTTCAAATCTCTTAAGAAATTCACCTTCTGAAAAGCAGAACCTAATGACATGGCTGATTTTTTCAATTTCTCATATTGGTTTACATCACCTTTTACAAAAACTTGTAAGCACATGAGCCCTATTACATCTGCAGAACCATAGATGTAGGTTTTGTATTCTTCTTCGGTATTGTATGCGGTTTTATACAAATCCATTTTCATGCTATTCATGAAAGAATCAACCAAATGACGCGGAATATCATATTTATGAAAAGTGTGTTGAAACGAATTGAGAATCGGATTCAGACTTATTTTATCGTGAATAGCATCATCAAGGTCATTTTCAAATTTTTGGAATAAAGTAACCTTGTTGTAATCGTGAAACGAATCTACAATCTCATCCGCAAAGCGAACAAATCCATATATATTATATATATCGCCTCTAATTGAGTCGCCCAGCATTTTTGTTGCTAGTGTAAACGAAGTACTGTAGGACTTAGTTACAAGTTTACTACATTGATATGAAACGTCATCAAAAATTGCTTTCATGGGTTAGCGATTTTTAGTAATTAATTGCGAGACTAATTTTCCGGAAATCAACGAAGGGGGTACTCCAGGCCCCGGAACAGTTAGTTGACCTGTAAAGAATAAATTCTTTACTTTTTTACTTTTTAATTTTGGCCGTAGGAACGCAGTTTGTAGCAAGGTGTTAGCCATACCGTAGGCATTGCCTTTATATGAATTGTAGTCTTCAACGAAATCATTTACGCAAAAAGACTCTTTAAATATAATGTTATTTTTTATCAGTTGTTTAGTACGTTCTTCAAAACGTTTGATGATTATATCAAAGTATTGATTCCGTAGTTCTTGGGTATCCTCTAGATCAGTAGCTATCGGTACTAAGAAAAATCCTGTTTCACATCCTTCAGGAGCCATTGATTTATCAGTAACTGACGGAAAATTTACATAAAAAAGAGGATCTGATGGCCATTTAGGGGTATCATAAATCTCTGAGGCATGCACGTTAAAGTTTGTGTCAAAAAACAGATTATGGTGCTCAACATTTTTAAGTTTTTTATTAAAGCCGATAAAAAATAGTAATGATGAAGGAGCGAAGGTTTTTTTGTTCCAATAGGCCTCAGAATACTGTCTGTATTTTTCTTCGAGTAATGACTCTGAATGATGGTAATCGGCGCCACTCAGAACAACATCGGCTTCAATAAAATTGTTATTTACACTAATTCCGGTAGTCTTTTGGTTCTCAACATGTATTTTGCTTACCGAACTTTCTGTATGAATTTCAACGCCTAATTCTTTTGCTAAGGAGGCCATTGCTTTTATGACTTCATACATACCGCCACTTGGATGCCAAGTTCCTAAACCAAAATCAGCATAATTCATAAAACTATAAAATGACGGGGTATTACTTGGTTTTGCTCCTAAAAACAGCACTGGAAATTCTAAGGTTGAAATGAGTTTAGGGTTTTTAAATTTCTTTCTGACTTGTCCACTAATTGTTTTAAAAAACTGATCAACACGCATCGCTGTTTCAGGGGTAACCAATTCAAATGGAGAAATACCCGGGCGAAGAACTACCTTGTTAATAGCAATATCATAGTTCTCTTGGGCTTTTTTTATAAATTTTCGCAAATGAACGGCACTACCTTTTTCTATTCTTTCAAATTCAAGACAGATTTTATCTAGCGTGTCGCCAATGGTTATAACATCATCTTTGAAAAATATTTTATAAGCCGGGCTCAATTTATCAAGGGCGTAAAAGTCTTCACGTTTTCGATTAAAATCACTGAAAAATTTCTCAAAAATATCGGGCATCCAATACCAACTGGGGCCTATATCAAAGGTAAAGCCATCTTTGATAAATTGCCGACATCGACCCCCTAGGGTTTTATTTTTTTCGTATAATTTAACAGAATGACCATCTTTTGCCAAATAACAAGCAGCAGACAAGGAAGAGAAACCCGAACCTATGATAACTACATTTTTATTCATTTACAGAAACTTGCGCGCTTTTAGAATTCAGCAGTTATTTTATCAATAGAATTGAATATTTTGATATACTGAGGTATATTTTTGTGCTCTAAATATTTTGTTTGTTGACCAAGAATCCATAATTCAGCAGAGGCATAGTTTTGAACCATTTTTGTAAAATCAGAAATGTACCTTTCAATTTTATCTTTGTTTGGTGACACTGTGAAATATGATAAAAAGCAAACCTTGTCAAAGTAATCTAAAACGTCTTTTAAAGTATCTAAGGGCATAGATTGACCTAGGTAAATTGATTTGTATCCTTTTGAAACAAGTTCATAGTTGATAAAAAGCAAGCCTAGTTCGTGTATTTCGTTTTCAGGAAGAAATGGTACAAACACTTTGTCCTTTATAATGGGTTCTTTTATCTGAATATTTTCAGTAGCGGCAACAATTTTTTGTTTGATGAGACTTGTAATAAAATGTTCGTGTGCCGGACTAATTGAATCTGTTTGCCATAACAATCCCAATTCATTGAGAAGGGGAATAAAATCTTCTTTAAAAATTTGTCGAAATGATTTAACCTTAGAAAGCTCATTGTAGGTATTGAGTAACATACTCTGATCAAAATTGATCATTGCCATTTTAAAGGCATTTGAAGAAGGGTTTTTTAAACTTTTTTCAGCAACAACTTGCTTGGCCAGTAGGGGAATATTTGCTTCCGGAATTTTAGCAATCTTCGAAATTTTATAGCCGGAATTATATAATAAAGTAATATTTAAAAGTTTTTGAAGGCTTGATAAACTATAGGTTCTAATGTTTGTAGCGGTTCTTTCAGGAGTCAACAGCTTATAGCGTTTTTCCCATATTCTAATGGTATGTGCTTTAATACCTGAGAGATTTTCTAAATCTCGAATACTGAAGAATTTTTTGACATTGTTCATACTTTTCACAAAAACGTTAAACGAATTTACAATTTTTTATGGTAGCTACCCCTCAAAGTTTCCTTAAATTTGATGAATGTTTTTTATAGGGTAGGTTGCATTTCAAAGAAAATCTGAAATTTCTGGCGAATTTCCACGAACATTTTATGTACTAAAATTAGTCAAGCCGTATACTTGGCTTCTTATGTGCACGAGCACCCCGAAGTCTCGGGGGAATTTCCATTGATTTTGTTTAAAATGGAATATAAAAAAAGACCACAGTATAAAGTGGTCTTTAGAGTGCGCACGATGAGAGTCAAACCATTAATTGTAATTGTTGCCAATGGTTGTATATTAATAATGATTATAGCTTATTTTAAAGGATTTTAGAAAATTTGTAATCAAATTGATTTAGGCAAATTCATGCTACAAAAAACACGTATTTAAATTGCTTGCCAGTTTTATTTTTCTTGTAAATTTTATCATTGGTTAGCGGTTGGTTATAATGAAGCACAACACCTCCGCTATGATTAGTGCGGTCATAGGATTCGTAAAGCAAATTTTCCGACCAAGGATGGTATTTTATCTTTAAGAATAAAGCGGCTCTGTCTAAAACAGAGGCAGCTATTAAGTTTACATTATAATATGGTTTGTATTTTAAAGTTTGAATGAACCAAGAGGTTTCCACCAAACATCGTCCATTTTTTTCAAAATGAAATAATTGTTATTCATTTCAATAGAATTGTTAAATATAGAATAGGCAACTATCGCAATAGACTCATTTTTATTAAAATATAAATTTTGAATCCTAACACTTGGATATTCCGCAATGCCATTTTTACTGTTGGTAAAACTCTGTTCGTAAACCATATTTTGGTAGTAGTTTTCCGAATGCGTTTTTAACGATTTTTGACCAATAATCGAATCTATTAGAATTGTTTGCATATCACCTTGCGTGCTATACTTGTCGTTCAAATGGTTCAAGTCATTTTCATCAAGTAGTCCTTCAAAATAAGAAAACTCGTCCGCAAGAGGGCAATAAAATTTCCTCTTGTCAATTTCTTTCGAAAATTTACAAATGCTATCTGCATTTCTTTGAAAATTTTGATGGTACTTGAATTTACCAATGAAATTCGTAATCAGATTTTCATTGAAAAAATGTTTGTCAACAAAAGAGTAATCTTTTACTTGTTCTAAAAAGATGCCCAACACTTCGTAATCCGTTCGATTAAGTTCATTACCATCGCTTTTCTGACCTTTACAGGACAAGCAAAAAGAACTTATAAAAAATAATATAAATAAACTTTTCATGACCTCAGCATTTAGTGCCTTTTGGCCTTGTCCCATTTGAATTGCTATTATTATCTTCTGCCGAATTCCTATTCATTATTCTTGTTCTACTTGTTGAACCAATCGGGTGAAAATGATTAAATGTATTTGTATTAAATAAAGCACCCCATGCAAGGTCTACATAATATTGAATTGACTGTTTGGCACCATCCCATTCTTTTAAGGCATCTCTTAGAGGTGGAATAAATCTTTGCGCCATATATTCATGTTGGGCGGGTTGACTACTGCCGCCTGGCGCGGTTTTAGTTCTAATATATTGCCATAATTGTATGAATTTTTTAATATCTACGGTATTCCCGGCGTTGACATCATCTATATGAGAAATCATATATGCATGTAGCATTTCATGCAGAATGGTCCGAGCGATTGAGATTTTCGTAGCTTTATTTTTATAGGTCGGGCCTATTTTGGTAACATAATCGAAAGGAGTACTTCCATTTCTTCTGTCAGTTTCGGCAGCATTGCCCAAAACCGAGGGTGACGTAGTAATTAGTTCCCAATCATAGCTTGAATTTGGTGTGCCAAATCTTGAAATTATCATCGCTATATCATTTTGCTTTAAACTCTTTAGTTCATTAAGGATTTGACCTGAACATGGATCTAGTTGAGTAGATTCTATTTTTTCTTCAATTACAAAAGCTCTTTTAGTAACTGTGTTGGCTGCAACCCCACCGGATGGCCCAGATTCACAATCCTCACAGTCTCCCTTATTTGAATTTTTGTTTTGACTAGAACTATTATTTCCATTTGGACAATTTACTTCCAAAACCCAATATGAGCCACCACCATCGCCACCACAATTTTCGGGACCATGTGTAGTATATTGGTTACTACCGCCGCAAGTAACGAAATAACTGTTATACGTACAACTTCCAGAAGCACGGGGACCGACACCACCTGAAGAAGCACCGCCTCCACTACCAGTTCCAACAGAACCATTAGTTACATCGCTCTCATAACTACGCGGGGTCACCATTTTGGTCATGCTCTGGACAATTTCCTTTCGAGAAAAGCTCACTATCAAAAAAATCGGTATATCTATGTTGGGCAAGGGTTCCTGAAAATTGAGCAAAATTAAAATCATTTTCAGCCCATTGATCATATGTTTCTTCGCTGCTAGTATATTTCAATACTATTGGTGTTGATATTCGGCCTAATGAATCAACTCCTACTACTAAATTGTATAATACTGTCCGTGGTGTATCCTTTAAAGAAAAATTGAATGTATAATTCTTATTTTCAAGAGTGTCTAAAACTTCTATGATATTATTGACATCAAATAACGGTGTATTTATTCCTTTTCCAGAAAAAATCCCTTTTTTCGTTTTTGATTCCAAAAAAGTTGTGATTTCTGGAATCTGATCTAAGGAAACTGTTTTCGTGAAGAATGTTTTTGTAGGAAAGATATCATCTTCAATTATGAACTCCTCTAAATTCTCATTACAGCTGAGCCCAAAAAGGAGTATCAGACCGAATAACATTCTTATTCTTTGATTAGTTTTCATGTGGTTACTTTATATTAAATAAGATAATGACTAAAAAATTATCAGATAATTATTATTAAATTCTAAGATATTTATTTCTTGATTAAGAAACAACAAATTCATCTTAAATAAGTTAAGAAGATAAAAAAGGGGTGTAAATAGGGGTAAAACTAAAAATAGTCATCAATAAAGTGCCTATAATCAGATTATTATAAATAATAATTGTGCGCACGAGAAGACTCGAACTTCCACGGCCTTGCGGCCACCAGCCCCTCAAGCTGGCGCGTCTACCAATTCCGCCACGTGCGCATTTATTGTTTTGTCAAGCGAACGCGTCTACCTCCCGATACCTCGGGGCCACCACGTGCGCATTTATTGTTTTGTCAAGTGAACGCTTTACCTCCCGATATTTCGAGACTACCACGTGCACTAAAATTGAGTGTGCAAATATAGCCAACTATTTGAATTAATGATGAAGCTTGAGTGACCAAATAAGTCGTATTTAAACGTCAGGAAAATTTAAAAAGGCAAGGCGACCTTTTGTAAAAAAGCAAATGTCATAATTAATTTAGTTTTAACTTAGTTGGTTATTTTATGTCAGTTTAATATTAACTTTAAATTTCAAAAAATTATTCTCGAATAATGGAAAGAAGAAAATTCGTTAAGAAATCAATAGTAGCATCAATTTCTGCGTTACTCGGTTCAGAAATCGTTTTTGGTCATTCTATTCCTGAAAACTATACTTTATTAGGACTTCAAAATCCTGATCCATTCAAATTGTTCAATAAAGATCAGCAAATGGTTGTATTGAACAATAAACCATGGAATATAGAAGCGCAGGCCCATCTTTTAGATGATAAGATAACACCGAATAAGTTTATGTTTATAAGGAATAATGGTAAAATTCCTGAAGATATTGATGTTACTTCTTGGACCTTAACTTTTGATGGAGAATCTGTAAAGCAAAAAAAGAGCTACACGCTAAGCGAACTAAAATCAAAATTCAAACAATATTCGTATCAACTTACTTTAGAATGCGGAGGCAACGGTAGAAGTGAATTTGATCCACCTGCCAAAGGAAATCAATGGACTATTGGCGCAGTATCGTGTGCCACTTGGACGGGGGTGCGCCTCAGAGATGTGCTACGCGATGTTGGCATAAAAGACAATGCAGTATATATTGGATATCATGCAGCCGATACTCATTTAAGTAATGATCCAACAAAGGAGCCTATTTCTAGAGGGGTGCCCATGGCAAAAGCGCTTCAAGATGAAACTTTAATTGCTTTTAAAATGAATGGTAAAGATATTCCGTTAGCACACGGGTATCCACTTCGTTTAATTGCAGGTGGTTTTCCGGCATCTGCTTCAGGTAAATGGATCAATAGAATAAGCGTTCGTAACAAAGTTCATGATGGAACCAAAATGACAGGTACTGCCTATCGTGTTCCTTGTAAACCTGTTGCTCCGGGCGCGAAAGTTAAAGATGAAGATATGTGCATTATTGAATCAATGCCCGTAAAGTCATTAATAACCTATCCTAAAACAGGAGCCATCATCAAAAAAGGAAATACATTGAATATTCGTGGTCATGCTTGGGCTGGCGAGCTTGAAGTAGAAAAAGTGAGCTACTCTATTGATTTCGGTAGTACTTGGCAATCGTGTGTGTTGAAAGCACCAATCAATAGATTAGCATGGCAACATTTTTCAGCTTCAATTAAATTTTCAAAAGAAGGGTATTATGAAGTTTGGGCAAAGGCAACTGATGCCCAAGGTACATCGCAACCTATGCTTTTACCGGGTTGGAATCCGAAAGGATATTTGAATAACGCTTGTCACAGAATAGCAATCAAAGTGGCGTAATGAATAAGCAAGAAAAAGTTAGAGACGCAGCAAATAAACTATACAAATTGATGTGTAGTGTTTTTGTATTATGCACTATTGTTGCCGTTTTTTTGATTTATTTGATGGTTGACCCCAACTTTTCCGCTTTTAAATCAGCTTCAAAGAGTGAATATATTTCGGTCTCTAAGCAAGACGAAAATGTACTTAGTGAAGAGGATTATGATAAGATTGAAAATGGTGTCCACATTCGAACTGGTTTTGTTGATGGCGATGGATTGATGACAGTTGTAAATAATTGCACCAATTGTCATTCAGCCAAATTGGTTACACAAAATAGAATGTCAAAAGAAAGATGGCTTGCCACCATTCGTTGGATGCAGGAAACCCAAAATCTTTGGGACTTAGGAAATAATGAAGAAATTATTGTTTCGTATTTGGCCGAACATTACGCCCCTATCGAGAAAGGGCGCCGTCAAAATTTAACGGCTATTGAATGGTATGTACTTAAGAATTAATTTTTTTTTAATTCTCACAATTGTACACCTTATTTTGTATGATGTTAGAGGAACTTGTGATGGGGCAAGATTATGTTAGGCAAAAAACAATTACGGTTTTGATGCTGTGAAATTTTTATATGGTTGACTCAAATCTTGGGTCGCTATTGACGGTATGATGACACATGCAAAAATTCTAGTTAAAGAGACAATTATTAAACACTTACCCTTTGAAAAAGATAGTTTAACTACTATATTACAGTAGCTATGAATAAATATATTGACGCATTTTCTAATGCTTTTATGAACAATGTGAATTGGACCTGGAAGTCCATTTTATTTGAAGTTAATTGGTACACTAATTATTTTTACGGACTCATTGTTATCTCCTTGCTAATTTGGTTTTTAGAGATTGTTTTTCCATGGCGAAAGGAGCAATCTATTTTCAGAAAAGATTTTTGGTTAGATGCATTTTACATGTTTTTTAATTTCTTCATTTTTTCTGTTGCCATTAGCGGATTTTATAAAATTTTAGAATTGGGTTTTGCTGATTTAGGCATTACTGATACATCTTTAGCCTTGTTTGATCCATCAGGCTGGTCTAAGTGGGTTCAGCTGTTTGTGTTTTTTGTAGTCTTAGATTTTGTGCAATGGTTTACGCACACTTTGTTACATAAATATTCTTTCTTTTGGCAATTTCATAAAGTGCATCATAGTGTGAAAGAAATGGGGTTTGCCGCCCATTTGCGTTACCATTGGATGGAAAATATTTTGTACAAACCCCTCAAAACTTTTGCCGTAATGATCTTATTTGGGTTTGAACCACAACAGGCTTATATCGTTCATTTTATCGCCATAACCATTGGTCATTTTAACCATTCAAATATTAAAATTACTTGGGGACCATTGAAATATTTAATTAATAATCCGGTAATGCATTTGTACCATCATGCTTATGATTTACCTGAAGGCAAATATGGGGTTAACTTCGGAATCAGTTTAAGCCTATGGGATTACATATTTAAAACCAACTATATACCTGAAGATAGTGGCACCATTAAAATAGGATTTCCGGGTGATAATCATTTTCCTAAAAGCTTTGTGGGCCAAAACACGTATGGGTTTAGAAAAAAAAATAGACATAAAATCGAGGAGTAATCTTTTGCTTTAAAAGGTAATACGGTGTTTTTTTTTGTCTTAATCTAGAGTCTTTATCCACTAAAATAAAATTTAAAAAGGGCCGCAAGTTTATTTTTAGCCAACTTAAAATTTTATCTTTATTCATTGTCAGTAACCACGCCACTAAGGGTACTGTTTTTAGTTTTATAGTTGCTAATCAAAATTATGTGTATTGACCTTTTGAAATGAAAAGAATTTTAAATTACATCAATGGTGCTTTAGTTGTTCCAGTAAAAGATTCATATCTGAAGGTGTATAATCCTGCTTTAGGATTAGTGTATGCTGAAGTTCCTGATTCAGATGAAGAAGATATACAATTAGCCATTAATGCCGCTCAGGAGTCCTTTTCTATATGGTCTAGTTTATCTTCGGATAAAAGGTACGAGTACCTCACAGCCATTGCTAAAAAAATAAGTGAAAAATTAGGAGATTTAGCCTTGGCAGAGTCGATTGATAGCGGAAAACCTTTGTCACTGGCAAAGACCGTTGATATTCCAAGAGCTTCAAGTAATTTTAAGTTTTTTGCAAATGCCATTACCCAATTTTCATCAGAAGCACATGAAATGAACGGTACAGCCATCAATTATACCTTGCGAAAACCATTGGGTGTTGTAGGATGTATTTCGCCATGGAATTTACCTTTATATCTTTTTACATGGAAAATTGCGCCTGCCTTGGCCGCTGGTAATACTGTGGTTGCTAAACCTTCAGAGGTTACGCCTATGACTGCTTTTTTATTATCTGAAATTTGTATTGAGGTTGGATTGCCCAAGGGTGTATTGAATATTGTTCATGGTCAAGGTGAAAAAACAGGAGCTGTATTAAGTAGGCATCCTCAAATAAAGGCTATTTCATTTACAGGAAGCACCAAAGTAGGACGGAGCATTGCAAGTATTGCAGCACCATTGTTTAAAAAGTTATCATTAGAAATGGGTGGTAAAAACCCAAACATCATTTTTGCAGATTGTGATTATGAAAAAATGATAGAAACCACTCTGAAATCATCTTTTGCCAATCAAGGTCAAATTTGTCTTTGCGGTTCACGTATTTTAATTGAAAAATCGATATTTGAAAAATTTAAAAATGATTTTGTAGCACGAACCAAGGCGTTAAAAGTTGGTAATCCAATACGCAAAGACACACAAGTTGGGGCACTAGTTTCAAAACCTCATTTTGATAAAATAAAACAGTATATTGATTTGGCTCAAGAAGAGGGCGGTTCCCTTTTGTGCGGTGGTAAAGCTGTACAACCTGAAGGGCATGAAAAGGGCTGGTTTATTGAGCCTACAATTTTTGAGGGATTGTCAATGGACTGTAAAACCAATCAAGAAGAGATTTTTGGTCCTGTAGTGACGTTAATACCTTTTGAGAATGATTCGGAGGCATTAACTTTAGCGAATGAAAGTAGTTATGGTTTGTCTGCAACTATTTGGACACAAAATTTAAACAGAGCGCACCAAATGGTAGACAAAATTGAAGCCGGTATTGTTTGGGTCAATACCTGGTTAAAACGAGATTTGCGCACCCCATTTGGCGGAATGAAAAATTCCGGTGTAGGTCGCGAAGGCGGACAAGAAGCTTTACGGTTTTTTACTGAACCCAAAAACATTTGTATTGAGTACACAAAGCATAATTTAAATTCTTAAAAAATACGATATGGAAACATCTTTTAACCCTATCAATTTTAAAAAATGGATTGATGAGAATCGAGATATTTTAAAACCACCAGTGGGTAATAAAGCCATATATAATGGCGATTTTATCGTCATGGTGGTGGGTGGTCCGAATTCAAGAAAAGATTACCATTTAAACAAAACCGCCGAATTTTTCTATCAAGTTGAAGGCGATATTGTACTTAAGTTAATTGTTGATGGCGAGCCAAAAGATGTACATATTAGAGAAGGTGATGTGTATTATTTACCCCCCAATATTCCGCATTCACCACAACGAGGTCCTAACACCATTGGGCTGGTTATCGAGCAGAAGAGAAGTGAGGGCATGGAAGATGGTTTGGCTTGGTTTTGTGAAAGTTGCCACAACAAAATTCATAGTGAACCCTTTACCTTAAAAAACATTGAAACTGATATGCCTGTTATTTTTGATAAATTTTATTCAAATGAAACCCTTAGAACGTGCGATAGTTGTGGTACGCTAATGCATCCACCCAAATAAGAATAAAAAGTATTTAGAATTATATTATGAGAATAAATGGTCATTCACATTTGCTTCCTTATCCAGAGCAAATTCCATCCTATTTAAAAGAAAAAGAAATCTTTTGGATTGATGAAGATAGACAGCATATGCTTCAAAAAGGATGGAAACGCCCAGTTACCGACTCTAGTTTTTTCTTAGACGAGAAGTTAACATGGATGGAACGCAATAAAATTGATCATGCCGTGGTGTTGAATCTTTCGCAATTATATGGCAACGGACTTCGAATTCGCGATATGAAGTATGCGCTGCGATTTCAAAACGATTTTAATGCCAAGGTGCAACATGATTACCCAACAAAATTTACCTGCGGATTTGTAGTACATGCCGGTTTTATTGATGGAGCTTGCTGGGAAATTGAACGTTGCGTTGAAGAAATGGGCATGCAAGTACTTTGTCTTCCTACTCATTATATGGATTCAATAGGAACTTGGCGTGGCATTTTTGATAAAGAAACAGCACCTATTTTTGAACTTGCCAATAAATATAAATTAGCCATTGAAATTCATCCGTATGATGGCGAAAAATTTATTCAGCTAGAAAATCAATCGTGGCGTTTTCATTTAATTTGGATGTTGGCGCAATGTGCCGATGCGTATCATTTTTATACTTTGGATGGGTTGTATGATAAATATCCAGATATACGGGTTTGTTTCGCTCATGGCGGGCAGTTAAACCACCTCAATATCGGTAGAAGAACACAGGGTTTTGACGGAAGACCCGATCTTTTTGAGGGACAAACGAGGCCCAGAAAAGCATTAGGGCATCCGAATATATATTTTGATACTTTAGTGCATGATACTATATCTTTAGAATTGATGGTACGACGTCAAAACGGAACGGATCAAATCATATTAGGCTTAGATGATCCATATCCGTTGGGAGAAATGGAAAGTGAAAAACAATCTTCTTACCCCGGTAAGTTATTAGATTTAGCAGTTGATGAAGGGGTTATTAATGAAAAACAACATGCAGAAATTTGGGATAAAAATGTAGTGAAATGGTTATGTGGTAATGATAAAAATACCCAAGATTTTTACGATAGGGTAAAGAATAAAAGTTAGATGAAGCAAACTTTAGCTGATGCGCTGCAACGCGATGCGCAAGATGAATTAAAAGGGTATAGAAGTAAATTTCATATTCCGAAACAAGAAAACGGAAAACACTTTATATACCTATGCGGTAATTCTTTAGGGCTTCAGCCAAAATCAACTGAGTCAGGTATCAAGCAAGAATTAGAAGATTGGAAAAAACTTGGTGTCGAAGGTCATTTTCACGCCAAAAACCCTTGGTTGACATACCATGAGTTTCTCACTGATAAAATGGCGAAAATAGTAGGTGCAAAACCCATTGAGGTTGTGGTTATGAATACATTGAGTGTGAATTTACATTTGCTCATGGTGTCATTTTATAGACCCACCCAAAAGCGTTATAAAATTTTAATTGAGTCAGATGCTTTTCCCTCTGATCGTTATGCGGTAAACTCGCAACTGAAGTTTCATGGTTATGAAGATGGTTTACTAGAATTAAAACCTAGAGAGGGCGAAGTACTTTTACGTCAAGAAGATATTGAAGCTTCCATTTCTAAACATGGCGATTCGATTGCCCTAATACTTATTAGTTGCCCCAACTATTATACGGGTCAAGTAGTTGATATGAAAAAAATAGCTGCCGTAGGTCATGCCAAAGGGTGTTTAGTTGGCTTCGATTTAGCTCATGGAGCAGGAAATTTGAAATTAGAGTTGCACGATTCTGGAGTAGATTTTGCGGCTTGGTGTTCCTATAAATATTTAAACAGTGGGCCAGGTAGTGTCGGCGCATGTTTTGTTCATGAAAGACATGCGAAGGCATTTGATTTACCTCGATTTGCTGGTTGGTGGGGTCATAATAAAGAAACCCGTTTTGGTATGCGTGATGCATTTGACCCCTTGACTGGGGCTGAAGGTTGGCAGTTAAGTAATCCGCCTATTCTTTCTTTAGCAGCCATTAAGGCTTCTCTTGAAATTTTTGATGAGGTAGGCATGACAGCGCTGCATGAAAAATCTAAAAAATTGACGGGCTATTTAGAATTGATGCTCAAAGAATTAAGTAACGATGTTAAAATTTTGACACCCGAAAATACTGAAGAACGTGGTTGTCAATTATCGTTACAAATTATAAAAGGCAATGGTAGATTTGTTTTTGATACCCTAACCAAAAACGGAATTGTTGCTGATTGGCGAGAACCCGATGTGATTCGAATTGCGCCTGTACCCCTTTATAATACCTATGAAGATATATTTCATTTTGTTGAAATTCTTAAAAATGCACTCAAGATATAAATGATGAAGAAAGATGAAAAAGTGCTTATAATTGGCGCCGGACTAGCAGGGTCTCTTTTGGCTATAAAAATGGCACAACAAGGGTATGAAGTAGAAGTGCATGAAAAATTACCTGATTTAAGAAAAAAGTCATTAGATGCAAGAAGGTCAATAAATCTTGCCTTGTCTGATAGGGGGTTAAGAGCATTAAAAGATAGTGGTGCTGAAAAAGAGATTCTAGAACTTTGCATACCCATGTATGCGAGATCTATTCATGGTACTGATGGCGAAACACGAAATTCGCCTTATAGCGGCAGAGAAGGCGAAAAAATTAATTCTATTTCTAGACCAGGTTTAAATAGTGTTTTATTAAATGCTGCAGAATCTTATGAAAATGTTAGCATTCGTTTTAATTCTAGGTGTACTACTTTAAATATTGAAGATGCGGTTGCTGACTTTGTGAGTACGCAAGATGGTAAAAAGTTTAAAATTTCAGCTGATGTTATTTTAGGATCAGACGGTGCAGGATCAACAGTACGAAAAAGTTTAATGGCCAGAACACCGCAATTGCTTTTCAATTATTCGCAAAAATTTTTACGTTCTGGCTATAAAGAATTAGAAATACCGCCTTCAAAGGATGGGGGATATAAGATTGAAAAAAATGTATTGCACATTTGGCCAAGAGGCAAATTTATGATGATTGCCTTGCCTAATTTAGATGGTAGTTTTACAGTTACGATGTTTCATCCGTATGAAGGAGAAGGAGGGTTTAATACCCTAGATTCAGAAGAAAAATTACTTTGTTTTTTTAAAAAATATTACCCTGATACTTTAGCGCATTTTCCTGATTTAGCCGCGGAATATTTTGATAATCCGGTGGGTATTTTAGGCACTACAAAATGCTATCCGTGGCAAGCCTACGGAAAAACAATGATTTTAGGCGATGCCGCGCATCCTATTGTTCCTTTTTATGGGCAGGGTATGAATGCGTCTTTAGAAGATGTCCGCCTGTTCGATGAAACCCTAAAAAAGAATACAGGTAATTGGGCCAAAACTTTTACTGAATTTCAAGACCTTAGAAAAGAAAATACAGATGCGATTGCAGATTTGGCGATTGATAATTTTTACGAAATGCAAGACAAGGTTGCTGATGAGATTTTCATCAAAAAAAGAAAATTAGAGATGCAACTTGAACAGACTTTTACTGATTATTATTCAAAATATTCGTTGGTTACCTTTCAAGAAAATTTGCCTTATAGCGAGGCCATGCGAAGAGGTAGAAGGCAAGATGAGTTGTTACTTGAAATTTGTCAAAAGTCAAATTTTGAGGAGATTCCGTTAGATGAAATATACAATCAACTAAAGCAAATAGTATGAAAAGTAGGGTTCTAAAAGAAAGCGCGCAACCTTTAGGGTGTTACCCACATGTGAAACGTGTAGGCGATTTTATTTACATTTCAGGAACCAGTAGTCGCAGAATTGATAATACTCATGAGGGAGCTGAACAAGATGAAAACGGAAAATGGCATTTAGATATTACCCTACAGACCAAGGCAGTTATAAAAAATATCGAGAAATTAATTCAAAGTATGAATGCGAATTTGAATGACATTATTGACATCACAACTTTTTTGGTTGATATGAAAGACTTTAAGGGATATAATGAGGTGTATGCTGAATATTTCACTCATGAAGGGCCGACACGTACTACCGTTGCGGTACATCAGTTACCACATCCTAATTTATTGATTGAAATGAAAGCCGTAGTATATAAACCGCTGTAATTTCGTTAATAAGAAAATTGTTTTTCTCGTGTTCTTTTTGCTATCGGCGTTTGTCTTCCAATACGCTTACTCAGGATAAACCTGCCTAAGAGCTGGGAGACTTCTAACTCCAGTTATATTTCATAAAAAAACCCTGACTACAAAGTTAAATTTTATATTTTCAAAGTGCGCGCTGAATAGCGCACCGAATTGAACTTTTATTTTAAAGGAACTTGTCTGCTAGTATTTGATATCAACCAATACTACAATACAAATATAGGATTACTTTTATTCTCTTTCTAGTTTCTATTATCTAACAATAATTTTCTGTAATTGTTTACCGAAGGGCGTTTCAAGCATGACAGCGTACACACCAGTCGGCATGTTACTTATATCGAAGTCAATTAGGTAGTTTTCACTACCTCTTTCTTGTTTTTCGGCCACGAGCCTGTTGTTGGCAAAGCTGAATATCTTGATACTGATGTTCCCCCTACTAGAGAGTTCAACATTAGCAGAGAACTGACCAGAAGTCGGGTTGGGGAATAGGATAAAGTCTTTAATTGAATCACTTGAATTTCTACCATCTTCGGTAACCGATGCATCTTTTCTGAGTACAAGTATGTTTTCATAGATGACATCTGAGCATTCGCCTCTTTGTACGAACATGCCTATAGCATATTCTCCAGGCTCTTCAAAAGTGAATTCAACTTGATCTTTGTCCTGTGTAATGATATTGGCCTCTAGCGGCATGATCCATTCCACAACATCCGGGAAAGGATAGGTAATATCGACCGCAATGAACTTTTCATTGGTAAACCCTTGCGAGGAAACGGCAAGTATGGCATCTAGCACCTCTTCGCTGGTGTCGATGTTGATAGAACCATTTGCCGAACATCCGTTGTCATTTACCACGGTAAGTGTATAAGTGCCTTTTTCAGAAAGTTCAACAATAGGAGAAGTAGCGGTAAAGCCATTGTCACTTGTCCAACTATACGAAACCGTAGGGTCTGATAGGGTAGCGTCTAAGATCAAAGTCTGTCCTGCGCATAATAACGCATCGGTGCCTAAATTCACAACGATTGGTTCTGGATCTTCGATAACAAATTCACGCACCAAATCTCCGTTACCAAACCCAGTAATGGTCACACTATAGGTGCCAGCGCTAAGATTGGTTATGGTATTTGTGGTCGCCCCATTACTCCAACTGTAACCAAAGGTTCCATTACCTCTGTTTACTTCGACCGTGATACTAGCATCTGAACCTCCATTACAACTTAGTGGTGTAATGGTCTCTTCAACAATATCAGGTTGATCGACTTGATAGGTTTGCGTAACCATACATCCATTGGCATCAATGATCAATACGGTATATGAATCTGCTGAAAGTCCAGCAATGTCTTCGTTGGCACTTACATTGAATGCATCAGAATCCCTGGTCCACGTAATCGTATATGGTGCAAGCCCGCCCGCAATGGTAATATCGATAGCGCCATCGGTTGCTTCGTATTCAGAGGCATCGGTCACTAAGAAATTAGGTATTTCCAGAGGGTTTGTAGGTTCATTTATGATTACTTCAAGTTGATCTGTGCATCCGTTTTCATCAACAACTTCAACGTTGTATATACCTGAGGGTATTGAACTTAAGTCTTGATTTGCAGCAACTCCATCCCAAAAATAGCGGTAAGGAGTTGTACCTCCACTAACGCTAATGTCTATTTCCCCTGTTGCATCACCAAAACAAAGAATATCTGTCTTACTCTCAAGAGTGATTTGCAAGAGTTCGGGTTCGGTAACGGTAAACGGATTTGCATCCACAGAAATACCATTGGCATCGGTCACGCGAACGAAATATTCTCCTGCAGCCAAATCAGCTATAGTCTCTGTGGTTTCCGCCAAAAGCGAGTTGGAACCACCGACAATCTCGAACCATTCATAGTTGTAGAGTTGATCAGGAGGGGTTTGTTGCACGCCGCCTTGGGCGGTTACCATGAGTTCCGCAAAAGCATCGTCTTTACATTCTAGGAAAACCGATTGAGCAATTGTTGCCACTAGAACGCCTGGTTCAGCAATAAAGAAGTTTTGAGTGTAACTACAACCTGCACCACTGGCGATGGCAAAATTGGAATCTGTGATTGTCACGGTATAGTTTCCAGAAGCTAAATCTGTAATATCTTTTTCGGAAGAAACAAAGCCATTGTCAGCTGTCCATTGATAGGTGTAGGGGGAAGTGCCTCCAAAGGGCGTAATCCGAATTGCCCCGTCATCAGAATTAGCTGCGGTCAATGACCTCTGCTCATTGACGATGAGCCCCATTTGCTGGGGCGCATTTACAAAGATGTTACCTGGTATATCAAAAAGACAACCTTGACTATCACGAACTACGGCACGGTAATTCCCCTCGATAAGTCCACCAAAACTATTGGTGGTTTGAAAGGTGCCACCATCCAAGGCATATTGATAAGGAGGAGTCCCCCCAAAAGCATTGATTTCCATAATACCATCATTACCTCCAAAACAAGTGACTTCAGTAACCACGGCGGTTGCAGAAAGTGCATCGAGTGGTTCATTGACCGTGATGTTTTGTGAAATGGGTGTATTGGCCGAGTTGTCACTAACAGTTAAGGTGTACACCGCAGCACCGATATTTTGTAGAATATTGGTGGTCTCTCCTGGAATCACGTTTCCATTGACTTCCCAAACATAGACCAAGGGTGCATTTCCCGTAGTTGTTACACTGATGCTTCCTGTGGTATTTCCCTTGCAGTCCACATCAACAACATTAATCGCGTCAATAGCCAATGGACCTGGTTCGGTTACTTCAAAAGTTTCTCTATAAAAGCATCCACTGGCATCGTTGGTATGATTGGCATCACGAATCTCCAAGGTGTAGATACCCGCGGTAAGTGTGGCTATGTCTTCTAAATTAGAAGCAAAGGAATTAGGGCCTGACCAAGAAATGGAATAAGGCGCGGTTCCCCCTGCAATGGAAATGGCAAGGCTACCGTCATTTCCTCCGGAGCTAGAGACATTGGTTTGACTATCACTAGTCACAACAATTGGCGTAGGTTCATCGATTGTCAATGCCGAAGAGGTAAACGTACACCCATTGGCATCTTGAACGATGATCGTATAGTTTGCTGCACTTAAATTGTTGAAGGTGTTACTGGTTTGATAGGTATTGCCATTATCGATTGAATATTGATAAGGCGACGTACCACCTGCAGCATTGATTACAATAGTACCGTCATTTCCTGAGGTGCAAGAAACGTTTGTTTGATTAGCTGTACCTGTTAAATTAAGGGCAGGTTCTGTGATAGTAATGGTATCAGAAACCTCAGGCGCCGTTGAACTATCAGTCAATCTAAGAGTATAGGTGCCAGCCTGAAGTCCATTTATAGTAGCCTGATTAGGCGCCATGAACCCTGGATCGCCTTGACGTTCCCACACAAAATCAAAGTCTGGGGTGCCCGTAACTGTGGCAGTGATCGATCCTGTTGAATCTCCTCTACATAGAATGGGATTGTTCGATATTAAACTAGTAATACCTAAAGGGCCAGGTTCTGTTATGACTATAGGGGCAGGGAGAGAGGCAGTACACCCATTGGTATCTGTAAAAGTTACTTGGTAACTACCAGCAGTAAGATCGACCAGTCGCAGATTGGTTGAAGCTGCAGATGGTGTAAAGGCCGCTCCATTACGTGTCCAGACCACGGATTGCGTACCCACATTATTGGCAACACTGATTTCAAGGATACCAGTATTTCCCCCATTGACGGTATTATCAACATGGCGGGCAACAATTTCATTGACGCTGACGGCAGCCGTGGGCTCACCAACGGTCAATGGCGCACCAGAATAAACAACTTCGCAGTCATTGGCATCACGAATAAATAGGGGATAGGTACCAGTGCTCACAACTGGAATTGAAAACGAACCACCGCCAGAATTTGTAAATCCACCTGAATTGGAAATTCGATAACGATACGGTGCAGTTCCACCACCGAGATTCACAGCTATAGATCCGTCATTACCGCCGAAACAGGAAATGTCGTTGGCTACCGCACTATTAATGACGAGCTGTGTTGGGGCATTCAAGGTTATGGAACGTGTATCTGTTGCAGCGGCGACATTCAATGGCGCTCCACTGGAGGATACAATCAATGAGTAATTACCCGCCGCCAAATTACTTCGTACAAAAGAAGTACCAATGGTACCTGTTTCTATTGAGGTACCATTCAATCGCCAATCGAAGTTGTAACTAGCTACTCCTCCAGAAATGGGAATGGTAATACTACCATTTGAATTGCCAAAACAACTAATGGGTATTGTAATGTTGGGAATACCTATTGTTGGTACAGGTACAGCGTTAAGAACGACGGTACTTGCAAAGTTTGCGGTACAACCATTACCATCGCTAACGATAATGGAATAGGTTCCTGCTGGCAGGTTCGATATGACCGCCGTATTAAGACTGTTGGTAACCGATCTTGTTACGGGACCATTTACTTGGAAAGTTCGATTCGCCGAACCCCCTGATGAATTGATTGTTATAGCGCCGTCAGTTGCTCCCGGATATGAAGGAGGAGTATTGACTGATGCAGCGGTAATGCTAATTCCATTGGTAATTGTATTAATCCCAACAACAGAAGAAGGTGTTGGACTCACACAGAATCTTCCCCCACTGAGTACCAACCTACTGCGAAATACATTATTACTACCCTGAGCAAGATTGTTGAAGGTTGGAGATGCTTGCCAAGCACCATTATTATTAGAATACTGGTAAGTGCCACTTTCAAGGTCTTGTCCGCCACCGGCAGTCAAGGTAACCGAACCCGTATCGCCCACACAAACGGGTTGCACAATATTTGTGGTGCTAACAGTGACCGCACTTGGCCTACTGATGGTAAAAGTGCCCGTCTCTCCGGTGCTGGTTGGCGCATCATCTTCACTTCCAGGTCCGTTGAGTAGAAAGGTTTGGTACGTTAAGGTATAGTTGCCAGCATCAAGATTGTTGGCCCAATCATATGTGTTACCTGCTCCAAAAGTATTGGCAATGGCATCTGCCTCTGGTATGGTAAACCCTTCAGGAGTGACGCCGCTTAGAGTAGCTCTAAATTGCTCGCCACTATCTAAAGGTCTATCAAATGTTAATTGTACTCCACCATTATTACTATCAAAACAAGCCACATTAACTGGGGCAGTTGATTGAAGTGCAGGGGAGCAGGGGATATAAGAATATGTGAGTACATCTGAAAATTCTATAGTGCCCGTATTATTATGCTGAACTCGAAGGCGTAAATTTTCATAATTATCGAGTCCTGGAAAATCACTTTGCTGAAACGAAAAGGAAGAACTTCTTCTACCATAAGCTAAAAGTGTATTCCATACAGAGCTACCTCCAACTTGGAATTGTACAGCATACGTTGCAGACCCGCATGAATTTGAATGAACCCTAAGTGAAGAGGATTCACATTCAGATAATGTATTGGTGGCTGCACTGTAACCATTTACCGAAGAGAAAGGTAAAATCTCGTAGACGTTGAAGTATTGAGCAAATGAATCTCCATCCGATAAAATATCGAGGCCCGTTGGAAGATTACAAAAATCATAAAATACACTAACACTATTTTTTTGTCTATTTACCCCTGAATATGTATTCGGAGTGGAAATAATTGCATCTCTAAAATTAGCAGAAGTTTCAATCTGACCCACAGTTACACTACCACTGAAAATATTCGGCCCACTCGTATCTCCTGTAAAATTAGCCAGTCTAAAATTATAATTAAAAGCGGATCCATTTCTAAAAAAAACCTCTATTTGGTATTCCACTTTATATTTATTCTGGGCAATCGCTTCCATACCATTAAATAGCAGAATGAAGAAAAACGATATAAAGACAAGGGACTTTTTCATAATATCAGATTTTATTTACTTTCAATAAGTAACTTTTATTTCTTTTAATTGAGATTGGGTGCCATCTTTTTCGACTAATTGTATGGCATAGGTATAAACTTTACTAACTACCAAATTGGTGTCAACATAGCTATTTTTTGAACTGGCAATAGTTTTGTACAGTGTTAATGGGTTTTCATCTTCAGCTCTATAGATTAAAAACTCAGATACGTTTTCACTACTTGTTTTCCATGACAATCTGATTAATCTATTTTCTCTATCAGCAACCCCATTGAAACGGCTAATACTTTCAGCATATAGCTTTTTAGGTGCTTTTGCTACCAATTGACTAGAAGGACTACTTTCCCAACCTGTTTTGTCTCTTGCGACTATAGTATAGGCATACGATTGGCCAGCGATTAAGTCTGCATCTAAGTAATCGGTTTTATTTTCTTCAAATGGTATTTCAGTGATGAGCTGCCACAAGGTTTCTTCACCACCTAAATCTTTTCTGTAAATGACATGAGCCGAAACATCATCACTTGAACTGTTAATCCATGATAGGGATATACCTTCTTCACTTGCTGTATAATCTTTTATGACAGGAGATGATGGCGGAATCATATCGGGTTTTTCGATGGTCAAAAGTTCAGATAGATCAGAAGAATTATAACGTTGATCAACAGCCATAACCTTGTAAAATATATTCTTGTTTAAATTCTTTACCGCTATGGTATCTGTATAGCTATTTTCTCTAACAGGGCTAAGCGTAATTTGATTGAATTCAGCCTCAGAATTATTGGCTCTAAAAATGCGATAGCCAGATAAATCTAATTCTTCGTTTGCTTTCCAAGAGATTTTGACCACTCCTGTGGTATCGATTGCCCCTATTAATTCTATTGGTGGTTTTGGAGGTATGGAATCTACAGGTTGAACTATAGCCGGAAAAGATGGTTTTTCGGTGCCATTTTTCCCCAAAGCTATCACTACAAAATAGTTGATGCGTTGTAGTCCGGTATAGCTTGTTTTTCTGCTTGTAGCAGGAATATTGTTTACTACAGTGGTATAAGGCCCTTCCGCCTTATTAGCTCTTTTTAACTCAAAGCCTGTGATCTGACTGTTTCCAGCTTCATCAAATTCCCATTCCAATTCAACCGTTTCATCGGTCGGAAGTCTTTTTCTAGAAATATGCGGGGTAAAGTCTAAAACATCTTTTCCCATACCAGATTCCACGTTTGAAGCGGGACCTACTTCCCCGAAAGGGGTAATACCTTTTACCCTATAATAAAACATCTTGTTATTGGGTATGCTATCATTGTAGAATAATGAAATTTGCTTGCCCTCTTTGGTTTCCTGAGCATTGAATATCGGTTGCCCATTTACCCGTTCAAATGAGTTACCATCCATAGATTTTTCAACTAAATAGGTGCTATAGGTTTCTTTAAGCAAGCTAAAATCCCAATTTAACATCACATTACCATCAGCAAAAATACTGGCAAAACCAAATGGTTGCGGTAGTTCTTCAAAAAAATCAGTACTTGCATAAGCACTACCTTCTTTAATTTTCAAATTAGATTCAGCGGGTGCGGCAATACGAATTTTATAGAGATACTTTTCACCAGGAATCACACTTTCATCTTCAAAACCCCAACCTGCGAATTTGGCTGCCTCATAGTTTTGTTCAGCGGCCATTAATGAAAACGTGAAACGTTGCTCAAGTTGACTGTTCATCGCCAAAATGTTATCAGCACTTCCTATAGTCGTTGTTTCAAAACCATCACCATATATGGCTTGGGCAATAACGGCAGCGTTATCATCAGTGGTAACAAGTGATTCCCATTCTTCAAGGGGTTTAGGTTTTAAAGGATACGACGTAATCATCGTACTTTCCACAGGCAGCACAGCATTGCCATTACGTGAAACTGTATACCGTTCAATAAGATAACCGAGTTCATTTCCCTTCTTCCACGCATAAGGTGTATTGGCCGCCCAACGTAGCATGATTTTATTGCTAGAAGGCTTTGCTAACACCTGAACAGATGCTTCTTCTTGGGCCAGACCATTTACAGTAAACATAAAAATGAATAATAGGCTCAGTGAAATAATCCTCATATTTTTTGGAATTAGGTAATTCATTTTTTGGATTGAGTTAGTCATTCTTAAATTTAATTTCATAACGATCTGTATGGATTCCACCTGGGGTGCGATAGATTAAATCGGTTTTAAATTCTCCTAGCGGAAGCGCTGGAAATTGTCCTTCAATCAAATAATAATACTTCTCATACATCGCTTCATTAGTAGTTACACTTATATATCTATTTATGATTGAATTTTGCAAATGCACAAAGTCACTTTTATAATGAAATGGTAAATTGTACATTAAAGGATACCTTTCTGTAACATAAGTTGATGAAGGTTGCTCGCGTAAGTAAAAACTATACCAACTAGGTACCTCTAGACCTCTGATTGGAGGAACACCTAAAATGTTTTCCTCTCTATTTACCGTGATGTTACCATCTAAAGGATAATTTTCATAATTAAGGGGATAAATCTGATTTTTATAATAACTGTCTTTCAAAACAGCTTCTCCATAAACCATTGATTGATTGTCAGTATATTTTGTGCCTAAAACCTCTGGAATATCGAAATTTTCATACCGCTGAAGACGTAGATGGATGCTATGAATATCTGGCTTAATAATCTCTGTTATATTATTAACAATAGTCAGTGATCTCATCTTACTTTTGAAAGTGGTATGCTGGCTGGTTTTGAAATTATAGTTCAGAAGCGATTTAGGCTCCGCATTGGCAACCGTAACATTTGCTGCTTTTTTATTGGCCACTGTAACGCTGCCAGCTGTTTCCTCAGTAGTTGTGGTATTATTAGCAGGGTCATACCAACTCGTGTCTCCGGCTTCTTCATCGAAAGCAATTGTTTCTTCAATAACCACAACCTCTGATGGTTCATTAGTTCCTGGAGGAAAGGCCATGATATCCAAAACCATGGGCGTTGATGTACTCATTTCAGGTAAATCAAAATTCACCATTTTATCAGCAGAATTATACCCTAAATTGGTTCGGATAGCGGTGCCATTTTCATTGATCTGCGCTTTTATGGTATACCCGCCATCGAACAAATAGGTTTGTCCTCTTTTCAACTTGACATACCCCTTGTCAAACTCATCTGGGTAAAAGTTTTGTTGACCGATAACAGGATACATGAAAGCAATATTTTCTAGTGGAATATGATCAGGAGCTACATCAGTAATAAATTTTGATTCTCTTTTTTCTACTCCAGGCTTGCCATTTTGCATAATTACCTGCCAATTACCATTTACCCTTTCTTGAAAAGTAACTTCAACAGTGGCAATGACTTCTTTTTTAGAGGGCAATACTTCCTCCGGAATAAAGGTTACGGCATCTGAGTTGCTATTCCATTCTAAAGAACCAGCTATGATTTTACCCTCTGATTTGAGCTCAAAAGACTTCAGGTTAATTTTGAATGTTTCTTGACCTTCCGAAGTATCAATGGTAAAGGGTTGTTCAATGGCATAATTGAAAACAGCTTGTGGCGCCGTAAATACATCTACGTCATCCGAACCTGATTGCGGCGTCAGATCAGATATTATGGGTACTTCTGTAAATGGATTTATATTTTCAAGTATACATTTTTCATCTCCAAATTCAACTTTTAGACGTAATCTACCTTTAACTAGGCCGCCTAAAACACTGAAATACATGCCCACATAACCTCTAAAATTAGACGGATTTGGAAATTGTCCCTGTAATAAGGCGGCAATGCCCGCTTCTCCAATTTTAATATCTTTTTTAATGAATAATAGTTTGACCCCAACACCAAACTCTCCGTATAACCAGGCATATACATTTCCGGAGGAATACCATCCGTTATTTCCAACCGGACCTGGTCTTCCTTGACATCTAGCGTCAGGATAATACCGATGCATCACATCAAACCCAGCACCAACCTCAAGAGTTGCATAAAATATGAGGTATTGAAAACGTTTTCGAATGGAAAAACTTAAGCCTAGGGCAAAACCCCTTCCTGCTGTTAATTCATTTGGTCTTCGATTTTTATCTAAGATATCATCGCCTAGTATTTGTATAATTCTTGGATGTGGTGCCAATTGCGTTGGAAGCATGTCGCCAGTCATAAAATAGCCTCCTACCTCTAATTCAAAAGCTCCGACTGTAAATACCAATCCTAGTCTATCGGTTGGCGATCCTATATGCAGATACCATTCATCAGGACCTGAGTGCAATACGGCCCAGCCCGCTTTATTCGAAGGTCCTGCTCCTCGAAGGCCTTTTAACGATAGATAAAGTTCAAATTCTCCGTGAAAGGTTCCAGTAACAAAATCTTTCTGAATACCCACAAAAGCTCCAATTTTACCGCTCGCGGCAACCTCATGGATAGGAATTGCTTCTTTGGCTACTTCTCCGTAATTTGAATAGGCAATCAGCTGTTTAAATTCTTCTTCATTTTCTTCAATATATTTATCAAATTTATCGAGCATTTTTTGAAAAGATTTGAACTTATCGGTCCCTTCAATATCTGTTGATGGAGTACCTTCATTTTGAGGTGTCATAAATGCACCTTCACCGGCAAATCCTAATTGATTGAGACCTCCATGAGCGTTGAACACCAGTTCTAACATTGCTTTACCCCTGAAAGTATTGCCTTTTGTTTGTATACCAACTCCGGCTCGTAGTCCAAGACCTAATTCCATATCTGGTGTGTATTTTGAACCAGTTGGTGTCCAATAACTATTTCCGTCAACCCTCCGCATGCGATTTGACATTCCACCCATAAAAGAGTTGATAAGAAAACTTTTATTTCCTCCTTCGGCTTTTTCTTTCCAAACATCCACAAACCAATATCTGAAAACTTCTTCGCTGTTTTCTTCAATTGGTTTAGCACCAAACATGCCCTTACCGCCAACCGTTAAGTCAATGTCTTTTATCGTTCCTATTAATTCTCCACCGAAACCATCTCCGAACTCGGCATCATCGTTCAAGATTTCCAATTCACCCTGAATTCGCATTCCACCTCTATCAAAGTCAACCCCAATTTTGTCGATGGTAACTTTTTCAAATTCCCAGGTATGTAATTTGTTGGCATCGTCTAACTTACCTAGAATACTCATTGAAGTTTCCGCCCCTCTTCCTTTTTCATCTAAGTGCAAGGCCATGTCAAATTTGAGTCCTGCTTTATCGTTTCCTTGTGTGGCGAGTTGCACTCCAGAAATGGTTACTGGAAAAAACAACAATTGAAATTGCCCTTCAAAACCGAAATAATCAGCAGATATATACGGTTTGTCCGGCTCGGTTTGAAGCACAAGTTCTTGGAACCTTATCCCTTCAAATTCAAAACCATTAGCTCTTTCAGATGTTGTAGAATTAGTATTATCACTCGCTTTTTGATTTACGCCACCAGCAACCGTTATAGTCCCGGTTAAGTTTGCTGATGGATAAAAATTACTTTCTTTGACTTTTAAAGCGACACTAGAGTTTTCTTCCAAGGTCATTTTACCTAAAAAGGCGGGCGCATCAAACTCTTCTTTTCCGGTAAGCCCAACTTTTAATCCGTATTCATTTTCAGCGATCCAACCCTCATAGTCAAGAGGGTCATTTATGATGGGTACACTGATATTGCCCTTAAGCTCGCCGCCTTGAATACTATTGGTTACCAAGGTCAAACCAATGTAATCGACAGAAAAAGCCCATTTACCTGCCGATCCACGTTCTAAGATATTGGTGGCCGAAAATTTACCCGAAAGTCCAAAACTGTCCAACAGTAAATCGTTTGCGGCAAATCGAACTCGTTCATCGTTACCAGTAATTCTCTTGAAAGATTCGGGTAAGGTAATTTTCACTTCTTTGGCATAAACTCCACGCCATAAATTTTGATTGCCTTGCGGTAATAGTTGGTTATAGGCATCAGGGAAGACTATGTTGTCAGAATTACGGGTGTCACTAAGGTCAAGCACTGCATTTTCAACGTTGAATCCCCATTTTTTAAGACCTACCATTTCGAAATCAGGTAAGGTCACTTCAATAAGAACATCATTCCAACCTTTAGCCTGAACTAAAAAGTCAGTTTCAACATAACATGGACTGTTTTTAATACTGTTCTTATCTGCTGGAAAATCTGCCGCTGTCCCATCACATTTATAGGTGCCATCTTCATTGATTGGTAATAAAATATTTCTTGATACTTTCAAATTACCATCTAAACTTATTTCTTTAATTCCATTGCAATCTATAGATAAGAAACTTTTACTCTCAAATGCCTCAGTTCTAGGGTTATCTCCACCTTTTAAGGTAAGTAGCCAGTTGTCTCCATTAAACGGAATAGGGAAATCGCCTAGCAGTACTAATTTGGCATCACCTACTAGGGCACCTTGTCTAGAAAACTTGACACCTTCAGCACCAAAGTAGAGTTTTTTGCTGCTTTGCGGAATCTCCATTTCTGCCCACAGCTTGAGTTCAGCGTACTCAGAATGAAAACGAACACTACTTACGGCAATGGTTATTCTATTTTGAGACACGGGATCTCTCTTACTAAGACCTACAGGAAGTTGTAGCAGGTCATTGCCGGTTAAAACATCTACGAAATTTCCAAATTCTTTTAGCTTGTCAATGATTTGTTTTGCCTTACTCTTTAAGGAATCTACACGTCCACTTTGTGTAAAATTCTCTTCCATATAGGTGGCGTTGAATTCAGGTTCAAAAGTCTGGTTGTATGCAATATGAAACTCGTCATTTACCGCCAGTTGCTGATCGAGTTCAGGGAAAGATTTATACGTTTTTGAAATTGAAGTTTCATATTTTTCTAGCCCCAAAGTGGTACTAGAACGCAAAGCTAATTGTTGCATCTTGGCTTGAAGGGCCTCATTAATTTGCGTTTGAGTTTTGACACTGTCAGTTTCTGTGACAGGGTCGGTCGTATCCCATGCAGCAGCTGCTACCCATTGGGATAGGAGCAGCGCTAGGAATAGTAGTTTTTGTAGGGCGGGTTTCATTTAATATATTTTAAAAATTGATACGCATAGAAAAATTAATATCTACCTCCAAATTTTGCTTCAGGTAAAAATTCCAAAAGGTCTGTATCTAAGTATTGGATTTCAAAAAAATCATTATTTGACACAGTGACTTCTATTCTATTTTCTTTTTTGTTTAGTGAATCCATAAACCCATGTTTAAGTTTGCTTAACAAAAATATTTTCTTCATTTCTTCGGATTTAAATTCTGGCGCGGAAATCGTTTTCATAACACGGCCAGCCAAGTCATAAACCAAAAGATTATCTGGATGAGTTATTTGACTCGATGTCTTTCCTTGGTATAAAACAAATAACAAATCATTTTGGCATTCAAAAAAGAATACTCTTTCTTCATCATCTATTTGGTTTTGAACCCCAT
Source organism: uncultured Maribacter sp. (assembly GCA_964554895.1). GTDB lineage: Bacteria > Bacteroidota > Bacteroidia > Flavobacteriales > Flavobacteriaceae > Maribacter_C. The sequence goes on from CAZKQM010000020.1 coordinate 31,998, forward strand.
TATGTTCCCAAATAATACGTACAGGGTAATTTCGAAGGTGCCAAATTTTGGAAATATCACTATATCCTAATCTATCGCCTCTAACTGTTTCAATAATCAAATTATTTGATAGGCTGTTCATCTATTAATTTTAATTTTTTTGCTAAATCTTCAAAACTTATTTTTTTCCAATTATCCATAAATTCATACTGATGCCCACCCCCTGGATAAACTTCTCCCGTAACCTCTAATTGAGATCCAATGGGTCCACTACGGACTTCAATAGGTTGTTCAACCTTGTATTTGCGAATAACAATGTCATCTATTGACGGGTCTTTCCAATCTTTAAGAACTGCTAATTTTTCCCTCAATTCCTTTAAAGTGGAGATTGGGTCTTTCGAACCGAAACTACCTGGTCTAGTTTGCCCTTTGTACTCTACTACATATAATTCGTCTCCTGGATTCAAAACCTTATCTTCAACATTACCAGTACCTTTTTTATATGAAGGTGCTTCGCCGTTTCTAACGTAAACTTGATTTATTAAATCACCATCTCTTTTAGTACCAGCTTTAAACTTAATTCTATAAGATAAATTCCCATTTCTGCCAGCTAAAATCTCTATTAGTTGGTTTTTATAAATCTTACCATTTGCTAATATATTAGCAGTAAATTCGGCTACTGATCTTGACCCTGGGTCTAAATAGGTATATACTTTTATATCTGTTAGTTGTCCGGCCTGGTTTATTTTACCTAAAGCTATTTCATTAAATTTTAATTCAAGAACATTTCTTTGGTCTTGAATTTTCAAAACTAATTGACCAGGTAAACTTTTGATTTTGTCAACCGTCAAATGAAAGCCCGGTGAAACTTTTGTGAAGTAAAAATTGCTAGCCATTTCTACGGCTTTGTCATATACGTCTATCTTAAAACGAGAATCACCTTGACGGGCGATTCGTATTTGAGCCATAAAATCCTTGATTTCAGAAAACTTCTTTTCGAAGATTTCTGGTGCGTTTTTCTTAAGTTCTTCAAGCGATTTAGCTAATAATTTATAATCGATATCAATTTTTGACCCTTTTAGTCCATCCGCTGATTTAATTAGTTTTTCAAGGTTAGCTTTAAATGCACCGCTACCCGAGGTCAAAATCTTTTTTCCTCCTTTATAAATTGTAATAACACCCTTTATACTCGAAGGTAAATCAGCAATTGTGGCAACAGTATTGACTATGTTTAAACTATTCACAAGATCCTTACCATAAGCTTTTTCTAACTCATCACTATATACCAATGCGATACTTGTTGAAGCGGCTGTTACGCTGATAGTTGCGCCAGCCACTGTTAGTAAACTAAGAGAACTTCCACCTGATGGTATTGCTCCTGCAATAGATACTACTATGACCGCTGAATTAAAGGCAATGGTAGCTGCATCTTTATTTCTATCAGCATCTAACATATAGTCCATCCATGACAAATACATTGCAGGAACTGCTATTACCTCACCTTTGTTATAAGTAACATTGCCGATTTCGGTATTAGCCAAGAATTGTATGAATATATATTCTAATGGTAATACACCCTCATCATTTTTTATAAGGGTTTTATTATTAACCTTGAAAAGCAACTTCACTTTTGGAGGTCTGCTATTGTTAAGATTTGCTTCAAGAGTAAACCAATTTTTAGAGCCATTTACGGTGCCTGTCCAAAACCCTGGTTTCAACATCAAAGCAAACTTATCTTGACTAAAATCTATTTCTTTGATGTCAGCTGATTCTCCATTTAGATAATCAACACCATCAGGATTGTGTGTTGCATTTTTCATTAGGTATGCAGAAACACCTTCAGGCACGTCTAAACCATTAGCAGCACTCTTCATTATTGAGCCTATTTGTGTTACAAAATTGGTTGCATATGCATTACTAGTATTAAAATTTTCAAAAAAGCGTTCTCTTTTTATTATTGACCAGACCTTATTAAACAGGTCATAATCATCTCTCTTCAGACGATTAATTACTTTCTCCGCTTCTGAATAATTTGAAATATTATTAAATAAATACGAAACTATTTTTTCAGTGTCATCACTAAGTCTACCATCTTTTAATTTGACGGCTTCTTCTATTGCTGCAATTCTATCCTCTGGCTTACCTTTTTCAGTTATCAGTTTTGTATAATAGAAAAGAAAATTAACTATAACATCAGAGTCGTGAAATCTTTCGTTCAATTCAAAAAACAGGTTGTGATTTGTGTTGTTATTACGATTGGATAAACCATCGTAAACTATTTGTTTTGTTGTTTTATTTAGGTTCTCTAAAATTTTTAAAAATGTGCTTTCAGGTATATTTTCATCTTCACTTTGAACATACCTTCTAAATATTCTTAAAATGGCTTCCCCATCGAGTATCAGAAATTCTTCATCAGAGGCGTAGGTTATAGCATCATTTAGTTTTTCAATATCAACTTGGTTCGCATATTCTATCTCATTTGTTAAGCGGGTAAAAATATCTACTGTGTTAGAAGAAATATTTTCGATGTCATCAAGTAAAAAATTAAAATATTTTAAAAGGAATTCTTTTTTGGAACTTGGAATTGGAGCGCCGTTTTCTTTCAAACGATATTTAGTAATATATCCGCTTCCTCCAAAAGAATAATAATCAGTTACTATATAACTCTCACAATACTCTTTAATAAGTTTAGTTTCAAAATTTCCAGCACGACCACCATATTGATCAAGCCCAAATCTGTCTTCGCAGTTCGTCCAATTACTAAAGGTATTGGCATTAGTTGTTTTATTAATTATTTCTGGATAAACCGATTTTATTTCAGCTATCTTAATAAGAAGCATTAAAATTGATACGTCGTTATTATTTTTTAATGCCCATCTTAAAGCCTCTTGAATTTCATCTAAATTAGTTTTGTCTCCATATACAGGTCCCTGCCGGAAGGTGCTTATTCGTTTTTTATCTTTAAAAATAAAATCTAAATCAAGAATATTTTTAGTTTCTTTAGCGCCAATTTTGTAATCATTAGTTTTACCCGTTCTATCGAACTTATGAAGTTCAAGGTCTCCTGATGTATTTGGCAGTGCCATAATAGCATAAGTAAAACCTGTAACATTCCATTTTTGAATGTTACCATACTTATCTTTTACCGGATACCCGTTTCTCCATCTTTGTGTTGTATAGTTATTCCAATCATATTGATTGCCACTTTTATCTACATAACCATTAAAGGTAATTGTACCGTCATCATTTGAAGTCATATCAGCTACATATTTCTCAAGTGTATCGTCTAATTCAAAACTTCGAATTGTGCCAGGAATTAGATTGAGAAAATTCTGAAATTTGTCTACTTTGTCAGAACCATAATAACCATAAAAGAATTCTACATTTTTGGCGTCATTAGGTAAAATAATGGTTTCTCCAGTTGGTGTTAAAAAGGGTAGTGGAGCCCCTAAATAACCAAAATATTCATCAACCTCCCATTCAGGAAAAGTATTAAGAAAATTATAGTCTCTAAACATGCCACTAGCTGTAACATTTTCACCATCCCCATCATCATCAAACAAATACAATTGCAGCCCCTTATCACCAATAGCTTCCCAATCTCTTTTAGCTAATTGGTTGCCATCACCCTTATCCATTGCCCAATCTGTATCAAGATTGTTGTCAGCTGGGTGATTGATACCAAAGACACCATGGCCTAGTTCATGGGTAATCACATCTTCAACGGTCTTTTTACTTTCTTTGTTGGAAGGGTCTATGTTTCCAGGAAATACAAAACCAAACTGAGTACCTCTTGGCATAAAGCCTGCAATAGCACCTGGGTCTACAGAATTGTCAAAGACAAAAACATAGTATGATTCTGTTGAAAAATTACTTGCACTGTTTTTAAAGTCGTTCGCGAAATTTCTAAAGCTTTCAGGTAATTTTCTTAAAAGCCCGCTATCAGTATAGGATAATGCGGAAGCATTTCCTTGAATATTTTGCCCTGAGATTATATTTATATCTGCACCAGCAGTTTTAAACTCTTGGGCGATACTTGCTAAACCGCCTGGCATCGAAGCACCGTTGACGGTAACAATTCTTACCTCTACTGTGCCAACGGGTCTTAAATGATGTACAAAGAAACTGCCTACTATAATTTGTTTGTCTTCCTCGCCTTTATACGTGATAATTACTTCTTCATTGCGATATCCAGTTGTGCCTTTGAGGTTAACTTGCAACTGATTTGGTTTTCCACTTACTGTTACGGTTTCTACTGCTATTCCAGTAACAGTCTTAAAGATTAGATCTTCTAATTTTAATGCCTCATTTTTAAAAGTAGCTTCAATATTAAATGAATCCGAATCTCCATTTTTAACAGCCTTGTGAATCGGGTAGAAGTCGCCGCCATTCTTTAAAGTAACTTTATGATATGTTTCAGCCTCATAAGAACTATTTTGATCATCCCAACCATATTTGGGATTGGTGTTCTCCAAGTATTCAATCTGAACAATGGAGTCATCGATTTCAACTACTGAAGGACTATCAGCCGTACCACCTCCACTAGATTGAAGGCCAGTAGTATTTTCAGCAGTAGCTGGTCCTCCCTCAGCAATAGGTCCTATTTCATTTACATTTCCATTTTCATCAATGGAGTATGCTGTATTTGTGCCTTGAACAATAAAGGTGTCATTCTCATCATATTCATATTCAACAGTGATTGGATTATTTCCAGAATCTACCCCTGTAATGATGATTTTATCTCCCTCTACCGTAACATTGGTTATATCAAAAGGAACTGTTGGCAGTGCTACATGATCACCTCCATTTACAGTATCATCGATGTCATCAAAAAAGTCCCATGGATCTATGATACCACTCATATTTGGATCAAATAGAGTGATTACATTCCCCTGTGCCATTTCTGTATTCTCATTGATGAAAATATTAGTAAACTCTACAGCTACTTTAATACTTTTTAAATAAGGTATCGTCACATAGCCTTTACCCGTGAAATAGCCACTACCACCGCTAACTTCAGTAACAGTAACCGGAAAATCGCCTGCTGTAAACTTATCACCAGTAATAATTGTTTCTAAAGCAACTTGATTGGTAATATCAATATCTGGGGCAATACCGCAATTATAGGTACTATCATCATCATCAAACAAATTGGTTCTAAACGTTTGTGCAGTTGAAAAATCACTATCAGAAATCGCACAAGATTTTGCAATTTGATATTCATATTCGGTACCGGGTTCTAAATCCCAAATGGTAAGAAAATCTCCTGTAGATTTATTCTCGAACCAAGCACTGGTGCCTATTTTACGATAGCGCACCGTAATTTGAGAACTTGCGGTGCTAGTATCTTGCCAAAGAATGTTGGCATTGGTAGCACCTTTAACTTCTGCAGTTATACTTAGTGGTAAATCACATTCTTGTGCATGACCAAAATAAAAGATTTCGCTATAGCCTTGGTTTTTGAATACCCCGATTTCTTCAGTACCCTGTTTAGCTTTTGCCTGTACGCGCCATGCATAGTTTCTATCTTCTAATAAAAGTGGATCTGCTGGGCCATAGAGGTATGTTGTACTCGTTGTTGTAGTTTGAAAGAAAGTAGAACTTGCTAAAAATGCTGCTTGTGGGTCTAATTGTGTATCCCATAATTCAACAATTGAAAGTTCGTATTCTACATTTGAAACATTAATAGTTCTTGGCGTCCATTGAAAAACAATATTTAACGGATTCCTATTTTCTACAGTAGCCCTGTTTTCAGGCAAAACTAGAATGGGCGGCTCATTCTGAAAGACCACGCTTGTCACACAGCTTTTGTCTGATAATTTTCTGTTGGTTAGGGCATCTCTAATTTCAAAGCAAAACTGATAGGTGCCTTCAGGTATGGCCTGCCCATAAAGAGTTGGCGAAATACCTGTGATATTTTCAAACTTAAAATAGGGTGCCAATTCTGAATGCGTTAGGATGACTGGAATTCCTCCATCAAGAATTAGTACAGGAGCACCGTTAACAATATCGTTACTCTCAAATGCAATTCCATTCCCCTCAAAATAGGTTTTTAGGCGTACTTCTCTATTGGCTATGGTTAAGGCGTTTAAGACTATTTGAACACGAAGAGGCCCATTGATGGCATTTTCGTTAGCGTAATCTGAAAAATAAATAGGAGCAGGAGGTACGGCTTGAGGAATTACCTGAACTGGAAAATTTTGCCCTAATACCATTTGGGAACATCCCAAAAGTAGCAGCAAAAACAGTTTTAAAAGAAGTAGTGCCTTCTTCATAGGTGGTTGGTTTAATTCTTATTTATATACTTTAATTCGAAAGTATCAGGGTT
>CAZKQM010000021.1:0-37907 GCA_964554895.1 uncultured Maribacter sp.
ACTTTCCGTATTGGCGAAATTTAATTGAAGCTGAAGATTGCGCTCTTTTTGTAGACCCAATAAATCCGAAAGAAATTAGTGCTGCCATTAAAAAATTGGTAGCCAATAAAGAGTTGGCTTCCGAAATGGGTAAAAAGGGAAGAATAGCAGTACTCAACAAATTTAACTGGGCTATTGAAGAAAAAAAACTGTTAAACTTTTACGCTCAATTGTAAAAACACACTCCCTCAATTTTCTGTAATCACTAAATTCTTATCCATACGTCGGATCTTAAAGTATAGTTAAAGATAAAAATAGGTAGCCTTTTATATTAAGTTGATATTTGAAGGTTTATTAAAAACACAACGCCCTAAGGCAGAGATAATAAGCATGAAAATAATTACCATAGTCGGAGCAAGACCACAATTTGTTAAAGCTGCTGTTGTCAGTAGAGCCATTGAGGCATTCAACACTAAAAATAGTAAGCAAACCATTCAAGAATTAATTGTACATACTGGGCAACATTTCGACGAAAACATGAGTGATGTGTTTTTTGAACAAATGAATATTCCAAAACCGCATTATCATCTAGAAATCAACAGTCTTACCCATGGTGCAATGACGGGTAGAATGATTGAAAAAATTGAAGAAGTACTTATTAAGGAAAAACCAAATTGGGTTTTAGTATACGGCGATACGAATTCAACAATTGCAGGAGCGTTAGCAGCGAAAAAAATGCACATCAAAGTAGCACATGTTGAAGCGGGTCTTCGGTCGTTTAATATGCGAATGCCAGAAGAGGTGAACAGAATACTCACGGATCGTATAAGTGATATACTTTTTTGTCCAACTGAAACGGCAATGGCTAATTTAAAAAATGAAGGCTATGATACTATTGACATCAAACAAGTTCAGTGCGGTGATGTAATGTTTGACGCAGCCCTCTTTTATACTGAAAAGGCAATAAGACCTGAAGCCATAGCTGAGGGTTCTGATTTTGTTCTCTCGACCATACATAGACAAGAAAATACTGATGATAAAGAAAAGCTGATATCTATTTTTGAGGCATTAGAAGAAATTGCGCAACAACAAAAAGTAGTATTGCCATTGCACCCTCGAACGACCAAAAAACTTCAAAGTTTTGGCATTAAAACCTCACCTAATATTCAGGTAATTGAACCAGTAGGATATTTTGAAATGATATGGTTGATATCAAATTGCAAAGCCGTAATTACTGATAGTGGAGGCTTGCAAAAAGAGGCTTTCTTTTTTGACAAACCGTGTATTACTGTTCGTGAAGAAACAGAATGGGTTGAATTATTACATCATAAAGTGAATTTCTTGGTGGGATCTGACCAGAATAAAATAGTCGATGTTTTCAAGCGTGTGAATGCTATGGATATTGACTTCAGCATGAATTTATATGGTACAGGTAATACAGGGGCTACCATTGTTAAACACTTAGTAAATGCTTAGTTCGACTCAAACAAAATTTCGCAATTAGATTACTGGTAATTATTGATTAGTTTTGAGAGGCAAGATGTCATTTTGAAAAATGCCCCCTTCATACAATCTTAAACGCCAATATGGACCCATTGATTACCATTGTAACTCCTGTTTACAATTCTGAAAAATATTTGGTAGCACATTTACAATCTGTGCAAGCACAAACTTACCAAAATTGGGAGCATATCTTGGTTGATGACTGTTCAAAAGATACTAGTGCAGCATTACTACGTTCCTTTCAAGAAAAGGATAATAGAATAATCTATCATAAACTATCTACCAATCAAGGTGCTGGAGTGGCAAGAAATAAAGCCATTGAATTAGCTAAAGGAAGTTTTATTGCTTTTTTAGATAGTGATGACATATGGCATCCTGAGAAACTTGAAAAGCAGTTGCGTTTTATGCAATCAAATCAAGTTCACTTTTCTTTTACTGATTATAATATTATTGATGAGAAGGGTCACACATTAAACAAAATAATACGTTCTAAACCGCATGTAACCTATCAAAAGGCATTATATAAGAATCCTATTGGTTGCTTAACCGTTATGTATGATGTAAACTACTTTGGCAAGCAATACATGCCGTCAATACGAAAACGACAAGATTATGCGCTGTGGTTAACATTACTAAAAAAAACCGATGGGTATGGTTTAAGTGAGGTCTTATCTAGTTATCGAACCGGTAATGATTCTATTTCTGCAAACAAGTTTGATTTGTTAAAATATGAATGGAAAATTTACCGTGAAGTTGAACAGCTTTCATGGTTTAAATCGGTTTTCTTTTTGGTTTCAGCGGTTTTTCTTAAAATGAAAAGCTATTTTTGAAAGGTCAAGTAGCTATCCATCTATATGCCTAGATTTTCTTTATTAAATTCTGCTGAGAGAAAATTTCTTCTACTGGTAGTTGATGTGATTATTGTTTTAGCATCACTCAATGTATTTGTAAATAATGCCATTGATATAGAGTTTATTTCAATGCGCTTGAAGATAGCGGTTTTTACATTCGGGGTATTAATTTACTTGGCTTTAGCCTATGTTCTTGAATTTTATAGTCTAGAAAAGGTAACTAAAAAACGTTACGTTTTATCACAATCAATTTACATAAGTGTTATTTATGTTTTTCTTGTTTTTATATTTTCAGTTTTGGTTTTCGATTCTAGTTTTTGGCGAATTCCCTTATTGATATTTCTAATTTTAACGCCGATTCAAATTGCAGGATGGCGGCTTTTTTTCAGAAACTTTTTTGATATTATTCCTGACATCAAAAATGTTTTGTACTTGTATGATCAAGAAGCCTCAAAAAATCTACAAGAAGACATGGCTTTAATAAACGGTGTTGATATAAATACCTTTTATAAAGCCAAATTAACCTATTCTTTGCAAAATGATTCTTCAGTCAATAAAAAGTTTTTTAAATCAGCAGCAGACAAAATTGATGCCATTATAATCAATATTAACTCGTATAGTGATGTGCCTAAAAGTTTAGAAAAAATGCTATTGAACTCTATTTTGGTGGGTAAAGAAGTAATATCGTTTACTACTTTTTATGAAAGTACGTATGAAGCTTTGCCTATTAGGTCACACAATGATAGTTTTTATGAGCTGCTTCAGTTACAAAATAAAAGAATTCGATATTTACAAAGAATATTCAGTTTCTTAGTAAATTTTGTATTGTGTTTAATAATCGGACTCATTTTTGTGTTAAGCATCCCTTTTGTTTGGTTTTTAAACCTTTTTTTTAATAAAGGGCCATTATTTTACACCCAGAAAAGAGTGGGCCTTCATGGCGAAGAATTTGTGATTTATAAATTTAGATCGATGGTAGTCAATGCTGAAAGTCAAGGTGCCAAGATGGCCACTAAAGATGATGCAAGAATTACTCCTTTCGGTAAAATATTACGATTATTTCGAATAGATGAATTACCTCAAATCATTTCAGTTATTAAGGGCAAAATGCAGTTCATTGGTCCACGGCCAGAACGAAAAGTTTTTGTTAACGAATTAAATCAAACTACACCTTTTTATAATGTGAGACATTTAATTAAACCGGGTATAACAGGGTGGGCACAAGTAAAATATAAGTATGGCGAAAATCTTGATGATTCTATTAAGAAGTTAGAATATGACTTCTATTATATTAAAAACAGGTCGATAACTTTAGATTTAAAGATTATTTTTAAAACCATAACCACAGTATTGTTTTCGCGCGGTATTTGATTGAATGATAGACTTTTATCGTGTTTTTTAAGATTCCCATCGAAGAATTATACTAAAACGCCAATATTGACGCTTAGAAACTGTAACTATATTTACCAATGAAACGAATATTAATTACCGGAGCGGCAGGATTCTTAGGATCACACCTTTGTGATCGATTTATAATGGAAGGTTTTGATGTTATTGGAATGGATAATCTTATTACAGGAGATTTAAAAAACATTGAACACCTTTTTAAACTTTCTAATTTTGAATATTATCATCATGATGTAACAAAGTTTGTAAGCGTACCCGGGAAACTAGATTATATTTTACATTTCGCTTCACCAGCCAGTCCAATAGATTATTTAAAGATTCCAATTCAAACCTTAAAGGTAGGCGCTTTAGGAACCCACAATTTACTTGGGTTAGCTAAGGTTAAAAAGGCTAGAATATTGATTGCTTCAACTTCAGAAATATATGGCGACCCGTTAGTACATCCGCAAACTGAAGAGTATTATGGCAATGTCAATACTATTGGCCCTCGAGGAGTATACGATGAAGCCAAGCGTTTTCAGGAGTCTATTACCATGGCATATCATCGCTTTCACGGATTAGAAACTAGAATTGTTCGAATATTTAATACCTACGGACCGAGAATGCGTTTAAATGATGGTCGTGTAATTCCGGCTTTTATGGGTCAAGCATTGCGAGGTGAAGATTTAACCGTATTTGGCGATGGTTCGCAAACGCGCTCATTTTGTTATGTAGATGACGAAATTGAAGGTATTTATCGTCTACTGATGAGTGATTACATCTATCCGGTAAATATTGGAAATCCGCATGAAATTACGATCAAAGATTTCGCAGAAGAGATTATTAAACTGACGGGCACCAATCAAAAAATTATCTATAAAGACCTTCCTCAAGATGATCCAATGCAAAGGCAACCGGATATTACAAAAGCCAAAGAGATTTTGGGTTGGGAACCCAAAATTGGTCGTGAAGAAGGCATGAAAAGAACCTTTGAATACTTCAAAACTTTATCAAAGTCGGAATTAGAAAAGACAGAACACCGAGATTTTACAGAGCGTATTAAAAAGTAGTTTTAGTGGCTAATAACTAGAAATAATAAAGCTTAAAAAATCGTATACGATTTTTTAAGTTTGTAGCAAAACACCGTGCTAACTAGTGACATTCATCGAATTTTGCATTCACTTTAACGAATATTATGTACAATGGTAGTTTTGTATATAGGAGTATATTCATGAGGGTAATTACGCCATTTTAGAACCTTTTTATGAACAGAATTTAAGGTAAGAACTATAATCTGAAATTTAGGTATTCAAGAATTCAATTTTTAAAAGGAACATTATCTACTTTTGTCAAAAATTTGAATAAATGAATATTTTAATTCTAGGTTCAGGAGGACGTGAACACACTCTTGCATGGAAATTGAGTCAAAGTAGTTTACTAAATCAACTTTATGTGGCCCCTGGTAATGCCGGGACTTCAAAAATAGCAGCTAATTTGAATTTTTCGGTTAATGATTTTGAGGCAATAAAAGAGGCGTGTTTAACCCGGCAAATTGATATGGTGGTTGTAGGGCCTGAAGATCCATTGGTAAACGGAATCCATGATTTTATACTTAATGACAGTAGTTTAAGTCACATCGGAGTTATTGGTCCGCAAAAAGCGGCTGCCGAATTAGAAGGAAGTAAAGAGTTTGCAAAAAAATTCATGATTCGAAATAATGTTCCTACGGCTGCTTATGAGAGCTTTACAGCTCAAGAATTAGATAAAGGCTATACTTTTCTCGAATCACTAAAACCACCGTATGTTTTAAAAGCTGACGGACTTGCAGCTGGTAAAGGCGTGGTAATTCTCAATACCCTTGAAGAAGCCAAAGCAGAATTAAAAACTATGTTGGTTGATGCGAAGTTCGGAAAGGCGAGTAATACCGTGGTTATTGAAGAATTTTTAGACGGCATTGAACTTAGTGTTTTTGTGTTAACCGATAGCAAAGGATACAAGATTTTACCAACGGCCAAAGATTACAAGCGTATTGGTGAAGGTGATCAAGGATTGAATACAGGCGGCATGGGCGCAATTTCTCCTGTTCCTTTCGCAGATGAGGCTTTTATGGATAAAATACACGCCCAAGTGGTTAAACCGACCATAGAAGGCCTTAAAAAGGATAATCTGCCCTATAAAGGGTTCATTTTTATTGGATTGATAAAAGTTGATGGTGAACCGAAAGTTATTGAGTACAATGTTCGTTTAGGAGATCCTGAAACGGAAGTTGTGATTCCCCGATTAAAAAATGATTTAGTTTCAGTTTTTAAAGCTGTAGCAGATGAAAATCTTGAAGCTGTTGATTTAGAAATTGATGTACGTAGTGCAACTACAGTAATGCTTGTTTCTGGAGGTTATCCGGAAGCCTATGAGAAAGGAAAAGAAATGAGGGGTTTTGACCAAATTGAAGATTCTTTAGTTTTTCACGCAGGAACTACCTATAAAGATGATAAAGTTGTGACCAACGGCGGACGCATTATGGCAATTACATCCTTCGGAACTGATTTTAAAACAGCACTTAAGAAATCTTATGCAAACATTGAAAAGATTCATTTTGAAAAAATGAACTTTAGAAAAGATATTGGGTTTGATTTATAAAACGTAATAAAATATACGTTTACAAGAAGAATATAAAGTTCTTAAAGATACGAATGCGAAGAAATGCTTTTATCTTCTTTACCAGTAGCGGCATATTTATTTAACTCTAACATCCAATAAACAAAAGCTATAGTACCAATAACAGCAATACCCCAATTAACAATATTTGAGAACCACCAGTTTTCCATAAAACGAAAAGGATCCATAGTGTATTTAAAAATGACTTCAACAAATAAATATTCGATGCCTTCAAAGAATGCTTTCATGATAATAGTATATTTACGAAACAAAAATAAGCCATAAATCAACAACTCGCAATATAACAAACTTCCAAAAGATGATTTCAACCATTTTTGGCAAAACAAAACCCATTAATTATATTATTTTATTAACCTTTTTGGGGATCTTTTATTGCGTTGTGAATTTCTACATTTTTAAAGGCTTCTCGGGGTTTGAACGATTGGGTATTCATTTCATGACGCTTGTGATATTGTTATTTAGTGTTTTTGCCGTGAATTTTATGGTTAAAAAAAATAAATTAACAGAAACAAACTCTTTTGCAATTTTAACCTATACCATTTTATTTGTCATTTTTCCAGAAGCTTTAACCGACTACAACTCTATTTTTTGCAGTCTTTTTATTCTATTGGCTTTGAGAAGGCTGATTAGTTTAAGAACACTAAACGATACCAAATCGAAGATTTTTGACGCCACCTTTTGGATTTTAATAGCGAGCTTTTTTCACAATTGGGCCCTACTTTTTCTTCTTGTTGTAGTTGCATCAATTTATACATATGAGCTTAAGAATATTAGAAACTGGCTCGTTCCTCTAGCTGCTATTTTTACTGTTTTTATCCTCTCTTTTTGTACACTTTCTTTTCTTGATAATGTGAATTTTTTAAAATCATATTTTAGATTTGAGTTCGATTATAGGGCATTCAATTTTTTTGTTGGAGGTCAAAGTGTAACCCTTATTTTATATGTGGTTATAACCCTCATTCTAAGTATTTTTACTTTTTTGAAATTAAGTAAAACAGGATTAGGTAAAATTATAAGCATGCGACTTGTTGCTCTTTCATTTGTAATTGGATTGATTCTCGAATTTTTAATTACTAATTCAAATGAACATCCTATTTTACTGACCTTTTTTCCAGCCGCAATATTCTTTACTAATTATGTTGAAGCCATTAAAAGGCCTAATCTAAAAGAAGCCATACTAATAGCGCTAATACTAGTACCTATTTCAGTTCTGGTTATTGGAATCATTATAGCATAATTATGGTAACTTTGACCAAAATTTAGCACGCTATGTTCAGTAATTTGGCTTTTTCTGTTTTTACTAAAAGTATTGAAACTTATCATATACTCGATGATGTAAATCAGTCTTTTGAGAATCCTTATTCTAAAGATAATATTGAGCATTTGTTGTATCGAAAAAATTGGATTGACACCGTACAATGGCATTATGAAGATATTATTAGAGACACCCACATTGACCCTAAAATAGCGTTAGAGTTAAAACGCAAAATTGATGCTAGCAACCAGAATCGAACTGATTTAGTGGAGTATATTGATAGTTATTTTCTGAAAAAATACCAATCAGTAGAGTTAAGAAAAAATGCGACCATAAATACTGAAAGTCCTGCTTGGGCCATTGATCGTCTCTCAATTTTAGCCCTGAAAATTTACCACATGAATGAAGAAGCAACCCGAACCGATGCTTCATCAGAACATCTTCTAAAGTGTCAGCAAAAGCTAGCAATACTTAAAGAACAAAAAACGGACTTGTCAACGGCTATTGATCAATTATTGGTTGATATTGAAAAGGGGACTAAATACATGAAAGTTTACAAGCAAATGAAGATGTATAATGATGACGAATTGAACCCAGTATTGCGAGGGCATAAATCAAGTGATTAATTCATGGGTAGTGGCAAGAATCTTTTAGTTATTCGTCTTTCAGCTATGGGTGATGTCGCTATGACTGTACCCGTTTTATTAGGTTTAACCCAGCAACATCCTGAACTAAAAATTACAGTACTTACTAAGAGTTTTCTGAGACCTTTATTTATGCAAATTCCAAATGTTTCAGTGTATGTGGCGGATGTCAATAAAAAGCATAAAGGTGTTCTAGGGCTTTATAAACTTTATAATGAATTAAAAGCAATAGGTATAAATCAAGTTGCAGATTTACATAATGTTTTGAGAAGTAATATACTGAAAGTGTTTTTTATCTTAGGAAGGTTTCCTTTTGAACAAATTGACAAAGGCAGAAGCGAAAAAAAGAAGCTCACTTCAGGACATTTAAAGGTATTACATACGCTAAAATCTTCACATCATCGTTACGCCGATGTTTTTGAGAAATTGGGGTATAAAGTTGAATTAAGCAAGGTTATGTTATTACCTAAAATTTCTATTAGTTCGAATATAACAAATGAATGGAACTCAAATTCTAACGCAATAGTAGGCATTGCGCCGTTTGCGGCCTTTCAAGGAAAAACGTATCCGACGGTTTTGATAGATGAAGTTCTAAATCGTATAAATGAAACCAACAAATATCAAATTTTGTTATTTGGTGGGGGTAAGACAGAAATAGAACAATGTATCCGTTGGGAAAAATCCTATTCCAATGTGATTTCTGTTGCTGGCAAGTATTCTTTTGAACAAGAACTACAACTTATTTCAAATCTTGATTTGATGATCTCTATGGATAGCGGAAACGGACATCTTGCTGCCAATTTTGGTATACCTGTGCTTACTCTTTGGGGCATTACCCACCCCAGTGCAGGCTTTGTTCCTTTTGGTCAAAATGCTAAACATCAATTGCTAGCCGATAGAGAAAAATATCCATTAATACCAACTTCGATTTACGGTAACAAAATGCCAAAGGGCTACGAAAAGGCAATTGAAACTATTCGTCCTACACAAATTTTTGATAAAATAGAATCTATATTACATTAGCAACAGCCACCACCATCATAGTGAAAGGTAGATTCACTAATAAAAATATCCTTTTTACCAAGGTCAGCGATAGCACCTGCTGTTTTGTCGCAAACGGCTAAGGGCTGATTTTTCAATAACACATGACCTTTTTTATCATCAAAATAATCTTCATCGCCGTAGTAAATGGCGGCCTTACCTGTAAAAACGCAAGGACCATCTTCAGGCATTGGATCTTTTATTGCAGCTACTTCAATTGATTCAATATAAATTAATTCATCAGTTGGGTATGCACCAGGAGCAAGAATTCTGTAGGGTTTTCTGGCTCGAATCTCTATGGTGCCAAAACCAACATCAGTTAAGGCCTTTATATATTGCTGTATAGGCAAACTACCACTGAGACATAAGGCACGTAAGCGGTCATCATTTCTAAGGGTATCATTCATTTCTTGTTCACAAGTTGGATCACTCATTACAAGTCTACCGTGAGGCTTCAATACACGATACATTTCTTCAATGGCGCGCTTTAAATCTTCTTCTTTAAAAATATTGAATAGGCAGTTTTGAGCAGCAACATCAATACTATTATCATCTACTGGTAAGTTTAAAGCATCGCCTTTTTTAAGGTCTACAAATTCAGATTTAAACCAATCGTTTTCTTCTTCAGCTACTTTAAAGTTTTTTCTACTAGCCTCTAGCATTTCATCAACTACATCAACACCAACTACACCTCCTTTTTGACGATTAAAATAAGAGAATTGCAAAAGTTCCATTCCCCCGCCAACGCCAACGTATAGCATTTTCGGATTGTTTGAAAGATCTCTTGCATGAACTGTGCTTCCACAGCCATAGTTCATTTCTTGCATGATTTTCGGAATCTTTAAACCAGGGAGCTCCCAAATAGGGTTTGTGGTACAGCAAAGACCTACATCAGGCGTTAGTGCTGCTTCTCTATATAAATCGTTTGTTGCTTCTAAATAACTCATTTCTAATTTTTTAATATTTATTGTTTCTATTCAAATATCTTCAAACATTTAGGCAACCGTGCCTTGACAACTACTTCCTGCACCGGCGGTACAACCGTAACAATGTTGAGAGATAATTATATTTCTATCGTTCAAAAGATCTTCATTGTAATCTTTAATATGTTTTATTTTACTGGCAACTTTTAAATCAAGCATTTGATTAAAATCACAATCGTACAACCAACCATCCCAACTAATAGAAATAGTATTGGTACACATTACATTTTCAACAGCTGCCGGGTTATAAGCTTCAACTAAAGCGTACATATAATCTTCGTAATTTTCAGAGGCAATTAGGTAATCTAAGAATCGTGCAATCGGTAAATTGGTAATAGCAAATAGGTTGTGGAATTGAATACCAAAATCTTCATCTAAAGCTTTTTTGAAATCTTTTTCCATTGCCATTTGATCCCCGGGTAGATACGCCCCCGAAGGATTATAAACCAAATCTAAGCGTAAATCACTACCAGGCATGCCGTAACCTCGTTCATTAAGTTCTTGAAGCGCCTTAATCGACTTGTCGAAAACTCCGTCGCCACGTTGTTTATCTGTTTTCCCGCGCGTGTAATGAGGCATCGAAGAAATAACGTGAACATTGTGTTTTTTAAAAAAATCAGGTAAATGATAGTATTTTTTATTGGCCCTAATAATCGTTAAGTTAGAACGAACAATAAAATCTTTGATACCTGCCTTGGCAGCTTCTTCTACAAACCACTCAAAATTTGGATTCATTTCTGGTGCGCCACCGGTTAAATCTAAAGTATGCGCACCAGTATTTTTGATAACCTCTAAACACTGTTGCATAGTTTCACGAGTCATTATTTCTTTACGATCCGGACCCGCGTCTACATGACAGTGTTCACAAACTTGGTTACACATGTAACCTACATTTATTTGAAGGATTTCTAATTTTTTAGGCCGAAGTGGAAAATGTCCTATTTCTCCAATTTTGTCTTTGAAGAATGGTAATTCACCTTCTGCAAATATGCCGCCATTTAAAATATCGAGCTGTTTATTGCTTTGCGCTAACTCGTTACCTTTTGCTTTTAATGATTTTGTTGCCATATTGTTTGTTGCTCGTTGATGGTTGTCAGTGGTTTTAATTTTTATGAACTCTTTGGTCCCAATAGGCGCTTACATCGATAATTTTTCATACTTGTTCATCATCTGAACGCCGTGTACTAAAGTTGCCCCACTTTCAATTGCGGCACCTACGTGTACGGCCTCCATCATTTCTTCTTTAGTAATTCCTTTTTGTAATCCATCTTTGGTATAGGCGTCAATACAATAAGGGCATTTTACTACATGTGAAACAGCTAGTGCTATTAAAGATTTTTCTCTAGCACTTAGTGCGCCTTTTTCGAAAACCTTACCATAATAATCAAAAAATTTAGTACCAAGTTCTTCACTCCATTCAGTGATTTTACCAAATTTCCTGAGGTCTTTAGGATCGTAATATGAATTTGCCATTTGAAAATAAATTTTTAGTGTCGTTTATAATGAACTATTTCAACCCATTTTAGGTCGTAAAACGGGCACTTTAATAACAGGGTTATGCTGTCTCTTAGGAAGTAATACTGAAATTCTTACCCAATAAATTTGTGCGGAGAGCCCTTATTTAAATGGGTAGAGAGAAAAATGGATTTTACTAAAAATGTTAGATATACACCTTCGTTTATTTTTGTTGAAATAAATTGAAGTAAGGCTTTATAAACAGAAATTGATAGCTTGATACCAGAATTCAATAAGCATTTAATATCTGATATGCCGTCTATATCATTTAGTCTAGGCAGTTGATATATTACGTTTTCTGAAAAAAGTAAAAACTTTAATAATTCAACAGATAAGTTTCTTCTTTGCCAAGGCAGTTGCTTGAAAAGAGTTGGGTTAAATTTGTTTTTGATTAATCCTAATAAATAAACCCCACCATCAGCACTTGGGCCAATTGTAGTTTTTCCTTGTCTAAGATTCTGATGGGTTTCTTTGAGAAGCTTAACCGATAAATTTGGGGTATCATTTCCAACTGTAATTACCGCATCAAATCCTTTTGAAAATAAAGATTCAATGGCCGCTGTAAAACGCGTTCCAAAGTTGTGACCCACTTGTACTTTTTCATTGTACAAGAAAAAAGGCAAATTTGTTTTCTCAACCTTGCGTATTATATCAGCTGTTAGGGATCTAAAAAGCAGTCTTGAATTTGGAATACGCTTTAGCATTTCATCATTTTCAGATGAATTTGCAAAAATTAGAATAGCAATATTTTTAGTGCTCAAGGTTGATGATTTGGCTAATGTGAAATTAATATATTTCTAATTGAAGATTTAGAGGTTCAAGGTATAAAAAGATTATAAGGTAATATGTTAAAATTGAATAATTGTAAATGAAGCTGATGTGAAGTAGATACCAAAAATAAAGTATTGACGTAATTTTTTCAATACAATTTTTATATTCTGCTAGTTCATTTAAAGACTATACGTCGTCATAATCAATTTTGAGGGTGGGTGTCACAGCATGAGCTTGACAGGTTAAAATGAAGCCTTCTTCTATTTCGCCATCTGTTAAGATTTGATTTTGAACCATGGTGGCTTTACCTTCTGTAACACGTGCAATACAACTACTGCAAACACCACCTTGACACGAATAGGGGGCATCAATGTTTTCTTTAAGCACAGCATCAAGAACCAGCATTTTTTTATCCATAGTAAATGAAAAAGTCTCGTTGTCAACAAGAACTTCAATTTGTGCTTCTCCGTCAGATGAAATGGGCAGTTCATCTTTGATTTCAGTAGTTGTAAAAAGCTCAAATTTAATTCGATCTTCTTGTATTCCGTTTTCTTTTAAGGTGTTACTCACTAAGTGAATCATTGGTTCTGGTCCGCACAAGTAATATGCATCAAAAACAACATCTTTATGTTTATTTTTTAAGGCATATTTAACTGTCGAGGTATCGATTCTGCCAAAAAGTGAATCCTTTTCTTGTGTTTGACTATTGGTGAAATAGATAAAAAACCGATTAGTATATTCTAATTGAAGCTTCACTAAATCAGTGTAAAACATTGTTTCTTGATATGATTTGTTTCCGTAGACCAAAACAAATGTAGACGATGAGTCACTATCTAGAACGGTTTTTGCTATGCTCATGATTGGGGTGATGCCGCTACCCGCTGCGAAAGCTGCAATTTGCTTTGCATTTGGGTTAAACTCATAGGTAAATCGACCTTCAGGCGGCATGATTTCTAAGGTGTCGCCAACGGTAAGTTTTGTATTTGCATAATCTGAAAAACCACCACGATCCACTTTTTTTACGCCTATGGTAATGCTTGAATTTTTTGGCGAAGAAGATATAGAATATGCTCTACGTAGTTCTTTGCCTTTTATTTCTTTTTTGATGGTGATGTATTGTCCAGAAACAAACACGAAGGTTTGCGCCAGTTTTTTCGGAATATCAAAAGTAATAGCCACAGCATTGGGGGTTAGTTTTTGAATGTTCGAAACCGTTAAAGAATGAAAATCTGCCATGGATTAATTTTTGTGCAAAAATAGAAAATGAAGTAAGTATATAAAATTTGATAGCTAAAATTTAATAGTGTAAGCTGTCTTATTTTTATCGGTAATTTTGCATAGCTGCATTTTATCGATCATCAATATAATATTATGACTGATTTTCAGTTTAGTTAACAGAAGAATACACGCAATTTTGAACTTTCGAATTAAACTATTTATTTCTACTATTCTCGGGGCGATTCTCTTAAATGCTTGTTCAGTTAAAAAAGACAAGTTTATTAATCGTAATTGGCACGCATTGAATACCAAATACAATGTCTTGTACAATGGCAATATTGCTTTTGAAACAGGGCGTGAAGAATTGAATTCTAGCTATAAAGATGATTATTGGGAAGTACTGCCAGTTGAAAGACTTCAAGTAACAGATGAAATAAAACTTGATTCAGAAAATAACAACCCCAATTTTGTTCTTGCTGAAGAGAAGGCTACTAAAGCCATCCAGAAGCATAGTATGGATATCAAAGATTATGAGAGAAATCCTCAGACAGATGAAGCATTTTTACTGTTGGGTAAAGCAAGATATTTTGACCAACGTTATATTCCGGCTTTAGAGTCTTTCAATTATATCCTTAAAAAATATACAGAAAGTGATAAGTTAAATGAAGCGCAAATTTGGCGTGAAAAGGTAAATATTCGTCTT
Source organism: uncultured Maribacter sp. (assembly GCA_964554895.1). Taxonomy (GTDB): domain Bacteria; phylum Bacteroidota; class Bacteroidia; order Flavobacteriales; family Flavobacteriaceae; genus Maribacter_C. Next base: position 14,526 of record CAZKQM010000021.1, read on the forward strand.
GAAAATGAAGAGCTTGCCTTGAAAAACTTAAAAAGGCTTTTAAAATATGAGGTTTTAAAAGACCAAGAATATGCTGATGCTAGAGCAATGATGGCTCAAGCTTTTATTAATTTGAAGGCACCTGATACGGCTATTCAAAATTTAAAAATTGCTGGGCATTATACAAAGAAGAATCCTGAAAAAGGAAGATACTACTACATTATAGGTCAGCTGTACAATCAACTGGGGCACAAAGATAGCGCCAACTATGCTTTTGATAAGGTTATTGATTTAAATAGAAAATCGCCACGAGTATATATGATAAATGCTGAGGTACAAAAAATTAAAAACACAGAAATAACAGCAGCAAACAAAGAAGCCATTTTTGCTCATTTAACTGAATTAGAAGAGAATCGTGAAAACAGACCTTTCTTAAATCTTATTTACCGTCAGTTGGCAGAGTTTCATCTCGATAACAAATCAGATAGTTTAGCGATTTCTTATTTCAACAAATCATTGCGGGCAAGTCAAGAAGAGCGCAAATTGAATGCCTTGAATTATGAAAATTTAGCCGTATACAATTTTGATAAAAACGAATATAAATTGGCTGGCGCATATTATGATAGTGTTTTGACCAACCTAAAAGAAAATACTAAAAAATTCAGAGCAACTAAAAAGAAGCTTGATAATTTAGAAGATGTCATCAAGTATGAAGACGTTGTACAGTATGTTGATAGCGTTTTAACCTTAACTAAAATGTCAAAAGATGAGCAAGTAGCATATTTTGAATCTTATGTTGCTGAAATTAAAGCCAAAGAAGAGGCTTCTGCAAAAGCGGCTGAAGAAAAATTAACGGCGAGTTTTGCTTCTTTTGGAGAATCGAAAAACGGAAAAGAAAATAAAGGCAAGTTTTATTTTTACAATGTTCAAAGTTTAGGGTACGGTAAAAATGATTTTACAAATAGATGGGGAAATCGAGAATTATCTGATGACTGGCGCTGGAGCGACAAAGCAAGAATAGTAAAAGTTGAAGATTCAGAAGGCGCTGTGGCAAATGATAGTTTGAGTGCTCAAGCTGGCGATGAAGAAAAATACGATGTAGCAACATACATTGCTAAAATACCTTCTGATGTCAAAATTATTGATAGTTTGAATGTTGAAAGAAATTTTGCAAATTATCAATTAGGTTTAATTTATAAAGAGAAATTTAAAGAAAACCTTTTGGCGGTTAACAAACTTGAAGACGTATTGATGTCGAACCCTGAAGAGCGTTTGATACTTCCTTCAAAGTATAATTTGTACAAAATATATGAAGAAGAAGGCAGTGCATTGACTGAAACGATGAAGGCAGATATTATTGAAAACCACCCAAGTTCACGTTACGCTGAAATTTTATTGAATCCGCAAGCGGTATTGGCAGGTAATGACGATAGTCCGCAGTCACGGTATAATAATTTGTTTAAAAAATATAAGAACCAAGAGTTTTTGAATGTGGTGACGCAAGCAGAAGAAAACATTAATAGGTTTACAGGTGACCCTATAGTACCTAAGTTTGAAATGCTGAAAGCAAATGCTATTGGCAGATTAAACGGATTTGAAGAATTTAAAGAAGCTTTGAATTATGTTGCACTAACGTATCCTAACAATCCAGAGGGTAAAAAAGCAGAACAAATGGTTGCCGAGCAATTGCCTAAATTAGAGAAAAAAGAGTTCTCGTCAGAAACTGAATCTGAAGGTACTGGTAATTGGAAAGTAATGTATCCTTTTAAAAGATTTAATGATGCCGAGGCTACAGAACTTATAGAGGTATTGCAAAAATCTTTAATAGATTTAAAATATAACAACAAAATTTCAAAAGATATTTATACTTTAGAAAATCAATTTGTCGTGGTTCATGGTTTTAAATCTAAGATTCGTGCCCTCGGTTATGTTGAACTTTTAAAAATTAACAAGGATTATAAGGTTGACAAGAAGAATTTTGTTATTTTATCGTCCAACTATCAGATTATACAAGTCCATAAAAACCTAGAAGATTATAAGAATTCAATTTTAACTCCTAAACCTTAATTAACCATGTTTTCAGACAACAAAAAACCTAAAGCTATGAACGAAATAGGCGGTCAACCCAATAGAATTGAAAAGAATACTAAAATTAAAGGAGACATTGTTTCTGAAGCAGATTTTAGAATTGACGGAAAATTAGACGGTAACGTTAAAACATCTGGTAAAGTGGTCATTGGTAAGCATGGGTATATTAACGGAAAGGTTGAATGCGTAAATGCTGATATTGAAGGTAATTTTAATGGTGAACTTTTGGTAACAGACTTGTTATCACTAAAATCGTCAGCAGTCATTGAAGGTACTGTTTCTGTGACTAAGTTGGCGGTTGAGCCAGGCGCGACCTTTAATGCGAGTTGCACTATGAAAGGCAAAGGTTCTGGTTCTGCAGGCGGTGGAGGCATCACTTCAAATGCATCTACTGGTTCAAGTACTTCTGGTTCAGGCGGATTCAAATCTTCTTTAGGAAGTAACTCAAATGGATCAGCAAAAGCATCCTAAGAAAAACAGCCATCGTGCTTATGCTAGATTTTCTGGTATAGCTTTTCAAATGGTTGGTATCATTTTCATTGGTTCTTTTTTAGGAGTTAAGCTAGACGAAAAATTTCCTAATGAATATAATTGGTTTACAATTGGTTTATCTCTACTAAGTGTTATTCTCTCTATCATTATTGTTATCAGAAATATTAATTTAGCTTCAAAAGACAATTATAAATGATTGAACTATTTAAGAAGCGACAGTTGTCTTTTCTTTTGAAGCTAGGGTTACTTACTATACTGCTCGGAGGTACACACTTATATCTTTACCATAACTTTTTTAAACAATCATTATTCTTTTCTATTTGGCACATCTATATTTTTCATTTTTGCACTGTCTTATTAATTTATTCGGTTATTAATTACAAATATTCAATGGGGCGGACTATGGTTTTCAATTATTTTATGATTGGCACATTCTTAAAAATGATTGTCGCAATGTTATTCTTACTGCCGTTATTGCTTTCTGATTTTGAATTCAAAAAACCTGATGTAATCAACTTTTTTATTCCTTATTTTGTTTTTCTTGCTTTTGAAGTTTACAGCGTCACTTTCTTTCTTAATAAGCCGCTTTAAATCATCTGCCTTTACTCTTTAAAAACCATAGCAAACTGTAACTAAAACTCCTTTCAAATATTGTTTGTGAATTCATTAAATGTGCTTACATTTGCACCGAATTTTACAGGGGGTATGTTAATTGACTTGGAATGAAATTGAATAGCTTAAAAACAATATTCTTAACTACAATCTTGATGGTGTTTTCGTCAAGTTTTGTTTTTTCATCAGATTCAAGTGATGAAGGAGAAGAGTTCGACCCACAAGCGATGATTACACATCACGTTCTTGATGCTCATGAATTTCATATTATTGATTGGAACGACCAGCCGATATCTCTTCCATTACCCATTATTTTATGGACTAATAATGGTTTAACTACCTTTATGTCTAACGCTTTTCATCACGATGATTCAGGACAAGTTATTGTGGAGAAAAACGGAAGCAAGTTTGTAAAGCTTCATGAAAAAATTTATCAATTAGATGCCGGATCCAGTTCTGTTTCTTTTGATGCTAAGCACCATCCAACCAACGCCTCAAAACCATGGGACATTTCAATAACAAGAAATGTTTTCATGATGTGGGTATCGGTCATAGTCTTGTTATTAATTTTTATTACTGCTGCGAGAAAATATAGAAATTCGGAGAATAATTTACCGAAAGGTATTGCTGGGTTTGTTGAGCCATTGGTAGTTTTTGTAAGAGATGAAATTGGTATTCCAATGATTGGCGAGCATAAATACAAAAAATATATGCCGTATTTATTGACCGTATTTTTCTTTATATGGATAAATAATATTTTTGGTCTGATTCCTATTTTGAACGGGGCAAACTTGAGTGGAAATATATCCTTTACATTTACTCTAGCAATATTCACCTTTATTATAACAACTTTTAGTGGAAACAAGAATTATTGGAAACATATTTTCTGGATGCCTGGTGTACCCGTGCCCATGAAATTGTTTCTTGCGCCAATTGAAGTTATAGGTATGTTTGTTAAGCCTATTTCTTTAATGATTCGATTGTTTGCAAACATTACAGCTGGGCACATCATTGTACTGGCCTTAATGTCATTGATATTTATTTTTAAATCTGTTTTCATTGCTCCAGTATCTGTACTCTTTGCCTTATTTATTGGCGTAATTGAAATAATAGTAACCGCCATTCAGGCATATATATTTACCGTATTGTCTGCCCTTTATTTTGGTATGGCAACTGAAGAAGAACATCATTAATTAATTTAAATATTTAGAACTATGAGTCTAGCATTAGTACAAGAAGTTGCAGCGGCAGCTGATTACGGCGCAATTGCAGCCATCGGAGCTGGTTTAGCAGCTATCGGAGCTGGTATGGGTATTGGTAAAATTGGCGGTGGCGCCATGGAAGCAATGGCTCGTCAGCCAGAAATGCACGGAAAGATTCAATCTTCTGCACTTATTTTAGCGGCCTTCGTTGAGGCGGTTGCGTTATTTGCAGTAGTTGTATCATTCCTTAAGTAAAAAAGATTAGGGTGTAACGGTTGGTTACATCCTAATTTTAATGATGTTTTAAAAAAGTAATAATTATGGATAGTACTCAATTTGTAACCCCAGGTTTTGGCCTCGTTTTTTGGACAGTAATAACCTTTATATTTTTATTGCTCATCCTTAAAAAATTCGCATGGAAACCTATTTTAGGTGCTGTTAGTGAAAGAGAAGAGTCGATTAAAGATGCCTTGGCAGCAGCTGAAGAGGCAAAGAAAGAAATGCAGAACCTTCAGTCTGATAATGAACGTATTCTAAAAGAAGCAAGAGCAGAACGCGATGGTATGCTTAAAGAAGCCCGCGAGATTAAAGAAAGCATTGTTTCAGAAGCTAAAGAGCAGGCAAAACTTGAAGCAGATAAAATGGTAAAAGCAGCTCAAGCAACTATAGAAAGTGAAAAGAAAGCAGCAGTTGCTGATATCAAAAGTCAAGTGGCAACGCTTTCTGTTGACATCGCTGAAAAAGTTATCAAAGAACAATTATCTGCTAAAGACAGGCAATTGAAGTTAGTTGAAGATATGTTGGGTGATATTAAATTGAACTAAATAGTAATGGGTAATTCAAGAGCAGCTATACGTTACGCAAAAGCAATTTTAAACCTTGCAGTAGATAATAAAACTACTGATGCGGTTGAGAATGACATGCGTTCTATTGTGGCTACAATTTCAGAAAGCTCAGCGCTTAAAGAAATGTTAGCAAGTCCGGTTGTGAAATCAGAACTTAAAAAGAATTCCTTAAAAGAAATTTTTAAAGGCAGCAATACCATTACTGAAGGTTTAATCAATATTTTGGTTGATAACAAGCGTGTTGACTTATTAAATGATGTTGCTGAAAAGTATATTATTCTAAATGAACAATTAAAAGGAAAAGATGTTGCTTTTGTTACAACTGCGGTTCCATTAACTGATGATTTAGAAAAGAAGATTCTGCAGAAAGTAACAGAACTAACAGGAAATAAAGTAACTCTAGAAAATAAAATTGACGAAAGCATTATCGGTGGTTTCGTATTACGCGTTGGCGATTTACAATATGACGCCAGTATCGCAAATAAATTAAGTAGTTTAAAAAGAGAATTTACAAATAGTCTATAATAAATAGAAAGAAATGAGGCGTCTTACGTCTTATATCTTGCATCTTATATCTAGAACAAATGGCAGGAGTAAAAGCCGCTGAAGTATCAGCAATTTTAAAGAAACAATTATCAGAATTTGAGGCATCTGCTTCATTAGATGAGGTAGGAACAGTATTGCAAGTAGGTGATGGTATCGCACGTGTATACGGACTATCAAATGCTGAATACGGCGAATTGGTAGAGTTTGAAGGCGGACTCAAGGGTATCGTTTTGAACTTAGAAGAAGATAATGTAGGGGTAGTACTGTTGAGTCCGTCACGAGATGTGAAAGAAGGATCAGTGGTTAAAAGAACTCAAACTATTGCTTCTATCAATGTTGGTGAAGGTATTGTTGGGCGTGTGGTTAACACATTAGGACTTCCTATTGATGGAAAGGGGCCTATTTCTGGTGATACTTATGAAATGCCTCTAGAGCGTAAAGCACCTGGGGTAATTTATCGCGAGCCTGTTACTGAGCCGTTACAAACTGGTATTAAAGCGATTGATGCAATGATTCCTGTAGGTAGAGGGCAACGTGAATTGGTTATTGGAGACCGTCAAACAGGTAAGACCACTGTTTGTATTGATACCATTTTGAACCAAAAAGAATTTTATGATGCTGGCGAGCCTGTTTATTGTATTTATGTAGCGGTTGGCCAAAAGGCTTCAACTGTTGCAGCTATTGCACAAACTCTAGAAGATAAAGGCGCATTAGCATATACTACGATTGTTGCTGCAAATGCATCTGACCCTGCTCCTATGCAGGTTTATGCTCCTATGGCTGGTGCAGCTATCGGAGAATATTTCCGTGATACAGGTCGTCCTGCTTTGATTATCTATGATGATTTATCAAAACAAGCAGTTGCCTATCGTGAAGTATCACTTTTATTAAGAAGACCTCCAGGGCGTGAGGCATATCCAGGAGATGTATTCTATTTACACTCTCGTTTATTGGAGCGTTCTGCAAAAGTTATTAATGATGATGCGATTGCAAAAGAAATGAATGATTTACCTGATTCATTAAAACCAATGGTAAAAGGCGGAGGTTCATTAACGGCATTACCAATTATTGAAACACAAGCGGGTGACGTTTCTGCGTATATTCCGACTAACGTAATTTCAATTACTGATGGTCAAATTTTCTTAGAGCAAGATTTATTCAACCAAGGGGTGCGTCCTGCAATTAATGTGGGTATTTCAGTATCTCGTGTGGGGGGTAACGCTCAGATTAAGTCAATGAAGAAAGTATCAGGTACCCTGAAATTAGATCAAGCACAGTTTCGTGAATTAGAAGCTTTTGCAAAATTCGGTTCTGATTTAGATGCAGCAACCTTAAACGTCATTGAAAAAGGGCGTCGTAATGTTGAAATTTTAAAGCAAGCACAGAATGATCCGTTTACGGTAGAAGATCAAGTAGCGATTATTTATGCTGGGTCTAAAAATTTGTTAAGAGATGTTCCTGTAAATAAAATAAAAGAATTTGAAACAGATTTTATTGAGTTTTTGAATGCGAAACATAGAGGTGTTTTAGACACCTTAAAGTCTGGTAAATTGACTGATGAGGTTACTGATACCTTAACCACAGTTGCTAAAGACTTATCATCTAAGTATAGAAGCTAGTTATGAGTTAAAAGTTATGAGTTCAGAGTTGAACCATGATTAAAACTTATAAATGACATATTGAATATGGGATTAAATGAAAGTCCGATTAGAAAGAAAAGTTTCGAGTTTGCCTGAGATATTGTGAACTACTGTGATTTTTTGAAAGAGCGAAAGGATTTTGAATTAGCATCCCAACTATTAAAAAGCGGAACTAGTATTGGTGCCAATACAAGAGAAGCGCAAAGAGGAGTCAGTACAAAGGACTTCAAAAATAAATTTGGTATAGCACTGAAAGAAGCGGATGAAACCATGTATTGGTTACAAATATTGAAAACTACTGGAAGAAAAGTACCTGAAGGAATGATGAATAAGTGTGAGGAGTTAATTAGAATTTTGGTAGCGATAATCAAAAACTTATAACTCTGAACTCACAACTCATAACTTGAAAGAATGGCAAATCTTAAAGAAATACGTAATAGAATAGCATCGGTATCATCAACCATGCAGATTACCAGTGCCATGAAAATGGTATCTGCTGCTAAATTGAAGAAAGCCCAAGACGCTATTACTGCCATGCGACCTTATGCTGATAAACTAACTGAGCTTTTACAAAGTTTGAGTGCTAGCTTAGATGGAGATTCAGGAAGCAAATTTTCTGATAATCGAGAGCTTAATAAAGTATTAATTGTTGCGATTACATCAAACAGAGGACTCGCAGGGGCATTCAATTCAAATATTTTGAAGCAATGTACAGTTTTGATTGAAGACACCTATGCTGGTAAGCAGGTTGATTTTATTGCTATTGGTAAAAAAGCCAATGATTTTCTAAGTAAAAAAGCTACAGTTCTTTCAAATCATAGTGAGTTATATGATGATTTAACGTTTGAAAATGTCGCTCTTATTGCTGAAAATTTGATGGAGCAATTCACAACAGGTGAATATGATAGAATTGATGTTGTTTACAACAAATTCAAAAACGCGGCTACTCAAATTATAATGACAGAGCAGTTCTTGCCCATAGTACCAGTTGAAGGTGCAGAAGGGTCAAGTGGCGATTACGTTTTTGAACCCTCAAAGGTTGAAATTGTAGAACAATTAATTCCTAAATCCTTAAAAACACAATTATATAAAGCAGTTCGCGATTCTTTTGCCAGTGAGCACGGAGCGCGTATGACGGCTATGCATAAAGCAACTGATAACGCGACTGAGCTTAGAGACCAATTAAAATTGACCTATAACAAAGCAAGACAAGCTGCGATTACCAATGAGATTTTAGAAATTGTTGGAGGTGCAGAAGCACTAAATAACTAAGGGGTTTTCATTAATTGAAATAAATGCCTCGCAGAAAAGCGGGGTTTCTTTTTTTAAACGATTTTTGCTATTGAAATGCAATTGAAAAAAACCGCCTTACTTTTTATTTTTATTACAATTCTGGTTGATGTCATTGGTATTGGAATTATTCTACCAATCATTCCTGATTTAATTATGGAATTAACAGGTAAAGGAACAGCACATGCTGTAATTTATGGTATGTGGCTCACTACCGCTTTCGCGGGAATGCAATTTCTATTTTCTCCTGTTTTAGGAGAAATTTCTGATCAATATGGCAGACGTCCCATTTTATTAATTGCACTCTTAGGATTAAGTATAGACTATTTAATTCACGCATGGGCACCAACTATTACCTTCTTATTTATAGGACGCTTTCTAGCCGGTATTACCGGAGCAAGTTTCACTGTGGCATCGGCATATATTGCTGATATTAGCAGCCCTGAAGAGAAAGCGAAGAACTTTGGACTTATTGGTGCTGCATTTGGATTAGGGTTTATAATTGGTCCTGGCATTGGGGGCTTTTTCGGAGAAATTGATATTCGTCTTCCTTTTTACATCGCTGCAGGCTTAACCTTTGCCAACTTCATCTTTGGTTATTTCTTTGTGCCTGAATCATTAACTCCTGAAAATCGTAGACCTATCAATCCTTTGAAAATGATTCCAGGAGTTTCATTAGTTAGTCTAAGAAACTACAAAGGTGTTTTGTTGTTAATATTCGCTTTCTTTTTAGCCAATTTAGCCGGACAATCGTTACCATCGGTATGGTCATATTATGGTATTGAACGTTATAATTGGAGTCCTAGAGAAATAGGTATTTCATTGATGGTTGTAGGTGTTTTGGTCGCGATTGCACAAGGATTTTTGGTAGGCAAAGTAGTCAAAGCTATTGGCAAGAAAAAAACAATAATCATTGGTTTTCTATTATGGACGGTAGGCATGTTTCTTTTTTCTCAAGCCTCAGAACCGTGGATGCTGTACGCATTTTTAATACCCTATGCTTTCGGTGGAGTTGCTGGCCCTACGGTGCAAGGGGTCATATCAAATCAGGTATCTGAAAAAGAGCAAGGAAACCTGCAAGGGGCGATAACGGGTCTGGTAAGTGTAACAGCCATATTAGGGCAACTCATCTTTGCACCAGCATTTTACTATTTCATTCGCCCAGAAACAGAAATATACCTACCAGGGGCACCCTATATTCTAGCAGCCTTTTTACTCTTCATTGCACTTCTTTTTGCAGTTTTCGCCATGAAAAAAATAAATTTAGAAGACGTTTGATTGTATTAGCCTACGTACTTTGTTTGAGCGGTTTAAAATGTCTAATTTTACTATCTAAGCTTCGCAATCAGTGAATCCGTTAAAAAAACTTTTTAAACAAACTGCTATTTATGGTATAGCAACGGTTTTACCGCGAATGTTGTCATTTCTTTTGTTACCTCTTTACACCCATATTTTAGCAACTGCCGGTTTTGGTAAAGTATCAGTAATATTTGCATGGTTTGCCATTTTTAACGTGATTTTAGCTTACGGAATGGAAACGGCTTTTTTTAGATTTTATCACGGTAATGAAGACAAGGCAAAGGTGGTATCTACTTCATTGATTTCTATTTTGGTTTCAACACTAGTCTTTTTGATACTCGCATTGACCTTTCAAAACACAATGACCAGCTTAACAGATATTGACATCAAGTATATTCGTTTTGCAATATATATTTTAGCTCTTGATGCCTTAGTTATTATTCCGTTTGCCTGGCTTCGAGCTGCTGAAAAACCAATGAAATATGCCATCATTAAAATCATTAATGTGGTTATTAATTTCGGTTTAAGTTGTTTCTTTTTATTGTCTTTATCTGGTCTTGCAGAGGGCAATTCAGAAGGAATTTGGAATTTTATGTACCAGCCTAATAATGAAATCACATATATTTTCATAGCGAATTTAATTGCAAGCGCCGTTACTTTATCATTAATGTTAGGGATATACCTTGACATGAATTTTTCATTTGATACAACTTTATGGAAACGCATGATGAAGTATGCGTGGCCTGTGTTACTGGCAGGCATTGCATTTACTATAAATGAGGTTTTGGACCGTATTTTATTGGGGTATCTTTTACCAGAGAACATTGCAGAAAGTGAGATAGGAAAATACTCCGCTTGTTATCGACTTGGTCTTTTTATGACCTTATTTGCAACGGCGTTTCGAATGGGTATTGAGCCTTTTTTCTTTAGTCATTCAGATACTGAAAATCCGCAGAAAACCTACGCTCAAATTACCAATTATTTTGTGCTTTTCGGAAGTGTAATTCTTCTAGCTGCTGTTGTTTTTGCAGATGTTTTAAAAACACTATTTGTTCGTGATGAAGACTATTGGGAGGCCATGCCCATTGTACCCATCATCTTATTAGCTGCCTTTTTCTTAGGCATCTACCATAACCTTTCTGTTTGGTACAAGGTTACTGACAAAACGCGATTTGGCGCTTTTATATCTGTAATTGGGGCAATTATAACCATCGGTATAAATTTTTTGTTTATTCCTAAATTTGGCTATATGGCATCAGCCGTAGCTACGCTATTGGCTTATGGCACCATGATGGTTTTGTCATATTATTTTGGAAAATCAAGATATCCTATTCCTTATAATTTCAGAAAAATAATTTTTTACTTAGGAATTTCTATTTTCTTCTCAGTCTTATCCTTTTATGTTTTTAACAGGAGCATTTGGGGGGGTATACCTTTACTAGCGATATTCCTTGGATTGATTTATAAATTGGAAAATGAAAAATTGAGGAAAATTTTTATTAAAAAATAAGTCGAATTTATATGAACATAAAGATTATAAATAAATCAGATCACGCGTTACCGCATTATGAAACAGGAGCCTCCGCCGGAATGGATTTAAGAGCTAATATTTCAGAATCAGTAACTTTAAAACCGCTTGAAAGAGCTATTATCAAAACAGGCTTGTTTATAGAACTTCCTGTGGGCTTTGAAGCGCAAGTTCGACCAAGAAGTGGTCTGGCTGCTAAAAAGGGCATAACGGTGCTTAATGCACCCGGTACTATTGATGCTGACTATAGAGGCGAAATTGGTGTGATTCTTGTTAACTTGTCTAATAGTCCGTTTGAAATTCAAGATGGCGAGCGTATCGCACAATTGGTAATTGCTAAGCATGAACGTGCAGAATGGATTTCAGTTGAAGAACTCTCAACCACCACCCGAGGTGAAGGCGGGTTTGGTAGTACGGGTGTAAAATAAAGATTATGAGAAAACATGTGTTTTCATATCTATTGTTTTTTTGTTTAGTAGGGCAATCTATGATGGGTTTTGCCCAAGAAAATGAAATTGAGATTCGAGAAGAAGAAAGTGCCGAAGTTTTTCTTGAAGAATATTCAGATGACTTTCAAGACAATTTTTTTGAAGCACTTAAGCAGAAAGGAATTGAGAATTACGATAAGGCGATTAACTTATTATTAAAATGCAAGCAGATTAATGCCGATAAAAAGGTAGTTGATTATGAATTAGGTAAAGCCTATTTTAAGAATAAACAGTACTCTCTTGCTAAAGAGTACGCCCTAACTGCACTTGAATCAGAGCCAGAAAATAGATGGTTCATGAATTCATTAGTACAAGTAATGCTTAAAGAGCGAATACCTGTTGAAGAAATTATCGCTTTGGTGCCGAATTCAAATGAACAAGCTCTTGAAAATTTAGCTTTAACCTTTTATAAACTCAAACAATATCAAAGTGCTCTAGTGGTTTTATCAGATAGTAAAAAAAGTGCTTTTACTAAAGATTTGACCTCAAAAATTAATGATGCCGAATCGAAAACAAAAAAAAGTAAATCTCAGAAAACTTCAAGTACATTGCTTGAAAAATCGACCAATCCTTTAGAAGAATACAAACAAAAATTAGAAGCCTTACGTAATGCTAATGACGCTAAAAACAGCATTAAAGTGTCTGAAGAGGCTATTGAAAACTTTCCGTCACAACCATATTTCTATTTCGAAAACGGTTATGCTTTAAACAAAATATCAGAACATAAAAAGGCAATTGATGTGCTGCTTGCAGGTCTTGATTATTTAATTAATAATCAAGAGTTGGCTAATAAAATATACCAACAATTGGCAGATGCCTATCGTGGTATTAATGAGTTTGAAAAAGCTAATATGTATTTGAATAAGATAAAATCTCCATGAAAAAATTTGCCATAGCATTGATCTTATTATTTATTTTTTCTTCTTGCAAGTCTAAAAAAGTGATTACTGATGGCACTATAGATAATGCGATATCTGCAAAATCAATTGTCAAAAAGCACTATCAAAATGAATTAGATTTTGAGACCATGGCCGGAAGAATGAAAATCGATTATTCTGATGGTAAAAAGTCACAAGGTACAACGGTATCATTTAGAATGGAGAAAGACAAAGCTATTTGGTTGAGTGCCACCTTGAGTTTGGTAAAAGTATATATTACGCCAAATAGAGTTACTTTTTACAACAAATTGGAAAAAGAATATTTTGATGGAGATTTTTCATATTTGAGTGCTTTACTGGGGGCTAATTTAGATTTTGAAAAAGTTCAAAATCTATTATTAGGGCAGGCTATATTTGATTTAAGAGAAGACAAGTATCGCCTGTCGCAAAATGAAAAGAATTATCAATTAACACCCAAAAATGAGCTTGATTTGTATAAAATTTTATATCAAATTGAGCCTAAGAATTTCAAAATGGCGATTCAGCAATTATCACAACCTTTAAAAAAGCGTCTTTTAGAAATTAAATACAGTGATTATCAATTAAGTGCCGGACATATTATACCGCATACGGTTCTAATAACTGCGATAGAAAGCAATACTAAGAATACAATTGATATTGAATTTCGAAATATTGAATTTGACCGAAAATTATCATTTCCGTATAAAATCCCGAAAGGGTATAAAGAAATAATCTTAAAGTAAAATGACAAATAATACCGTTCGTATTATTTTATTGATTTACTTCATGGCACAACTCGTGCCTCAACAACTAACTGCCCAATCTACAGAGCAAAAAGAGCTTGAAGCAAAGCGAGAGCAGCTACAAAATGAAATTAGAGAAATTAATCGCTTACTATTTTCTGAAAAAAAATATCGTGGTTCCGTACTTGATCAAATTGCTGCTTTAAACAAAAAAATACATGTGCGACAAAATTTGATTAGTATAACCAATCAACAATCAAGATATTTAACTCGAAAAATCAATCAGAATATAAATAAAATTAGTGATTTACGAGATGACCTAACAGTTTTGAAAAATGAATATGCGGTCATTATTGAAAAATCGTATCAAAAACGTTCGAAACAAAGTAAATTGATGTTTTTGATGTCTTCTAAAAACTTTTTTGAAGCGTTTAAGAGATTTCAGTACATGAAACAATATACACAGTATAGAAAGGAGCAAGGTGCTGAAATCATTAAAAAAACTGACGAATTGGCTAGACTTAATAAAGATTTGAATGAAGAACGAAAAGTAAAAGAGGTGTTGCTTGTTCAAAACAGAAAGGCCAGAAAAACATTACTCGAGGAAAATAAAATTCAAAAAGATTTGCTGGCAACCCTAAAGGCGAATGAATCAAATTATTTAGCTCAAATTAAAGAAAAGGAAAAGGAGGCTAAAAAGATTGATCGGCAAATAGAGGAGTTAATTCGTGCAGCAATAGCTGAAGCGAATAAAAAGAACACTGACCTAAAATCTCGGGCTACTGATAATAGTAGGTTTTACCTAACCCCAGAAGCAGAAATTATTGCAAACAACTTTACCGCCAACAAAGGGCGCTTAATTTGGCCTGTTGAAAAAGGAATAAAAAGTCAAGGTTTTGGGGTGTATTCTGATGCGGTCTATCCTGGCATTAAACACGAAAGTAATGGGGTTATTATAGCAACGGATGAAGGGGCTAGAGCACGCGCTATTTTTGATGGTGAAGTGATTGCTATATTATCAATACCAGGAGGCAAAAAGGGAGTGCAAATAAAGCACGGAAATTTTATTAGCACCTATTATAACTTATCAGTTGTTTTTGTGAGCAAGGGCGATGAGGTAATTTCAAAGCAAGAAATAGGAACTGTGTTTACGAATCAGTTTAGCGGACAAACACTTTTGAAATTCTATTTATTTGAAGACACCAATCGATTAAACCCTGAAGAATGGGTATATCAATTATAGAATTACGTAAAAAGAGCTTTTAATTCTGTAGCATCATCTGCTTTCATTTTTCCTGCCAGAACTAAACTCAATTGTTTTCTGCGTAAAGCAGCGTCATAACGTTCTTTTTCTAAATCATTGGTAGGAATCAAACCCGGCACTTTTTTACGACTACCGTCATCATTTAAAGCAACAAAAGTATAAATGCCCTCATTGGCTTTAGATCGTTTTCCGCTAAATCTATTTTCAATCCATACATCAATAAAAACTTCCATTGAAGTTGAAAAAGCCCTTGATACAGCTGCTTCAACGGTCACTACGCTTCCTAAAGGAACCGCTTGTGTAAATGCAACATGATTAACAGATGCTGTAACGGTAATGCCATCACTATGTCTTCCGGCGGCAATACTTGCTGCCCTATCCATCCTTGCTAAAAGTTCGCCACCAAAAAGATTTTTTAGAATATTCGTTTCTCCTGGTAGAACAATATCAGTCATTACTGTAAAAGAATCACTAGGGGTTTTTACCTCCATATTTGTAGTTTTTGATAAAGATACAAGCAATCAAAAAGAAAAATCGATTTTCACCTTATTTTGTAGACAATAACCAAGCGTCTTTAGATTGAGTTTGCTTAATTATTTTGAGTTCTTTGACTGCTTTTGTCGCATTTGTATAAGACTCAAAGGCAATCATGTGTAAGCCATGTGCATTGGCACCAATATATTTAGGCTCAAATCCTCTGCGTTTCAGTTGACGCATTTTTTTATTGGCGTTATTCTTAAATCGAAAAGCACCTGCTACAATATGGTGTAAACGTTCATTTTTGGTAGTTTTAGGAACAACTTCCTTTTCTTTATTGAAGTTCAATAACAGCGCAGGTAATTCTAAAGGCTCATGATCAAAAAACGTGGCTTCTTGTATATGTTTTGAAACTTGTACTCTAGCTTCATCTTCAGCAATTTGTTGGGTATTAATATCCTCATTAACAATCATGTAACCTGCTACAGCTGTCGAAATTGTTAATAAAAATAGTGCCGCGTATTTTAAATATGGGCGCGAATTTGACGCTCTTTTCTCAGGCGTAAAGACAATAGGTGTTTTTTCTTCTAAAACAACAACCTCTTTTTTAAGTACTTCACGTACAGTTGGCGTTGATACTATTGAAGACAAACCAAATGAAGAGGTCAAATAATTGACTTTGTCATATGGCTTAAATGTAATCTTATGATCAGCAGTTAACCAAAGCTCACCAATAGCATCTAAATTAAGGCGTTTTCCATCATTTAAATGTGTTTGCCAATCATGTACTGTTTCAAACACACGTTGTAAAACTTCTTCATAACTCAGGTTTTCGACTTTAGCGATATGCGAAATTAAAAGTCCGTCATTTGAATGTACCTGTTGATTGAAAGAGATGGTTTTGCTTGGGGGATAAATAACATTTGAACGTGTATTGATTTGTGCTGAATTATTCTGCGTTAAAAACGCACCAAATTCTGGCACAACCACACAGTGGTATCTATAAAGTAATTGAGAGATATAGTGTTCTACAACCATATGAAACAAATATGATAAAAAAATTTACCTATCCAAAACACATGAACCATCTTTTATTAACATTATTTTTTGCGTAATTTGTGAGATACTATGCCTGATTTCCAACTGCCTAAAGACGAATTAATTGCACTACTCAGATTACAACATGTTGCCAATATTGGCGATGTTTCTGCCAAAAAATTAATTGCGCATTGCGGTGGTCCAAAGGCAATTTTTGCAGACAAAAAAGAATCCTTATTAAAAATTGATGGTATTGGTAGTCACACGCTGAATAATTTATACAATTCTGAACATTTAGAAGCAGCTGAACAAGAGTATGAATTTATTCAAAAAGAAAACCTGAGTTATTCTTACTTTATGAATGCTGATTACCCGAATTACTTAAAGCATTGTATTGATAGCCCAATTCTACTTTTTAAAAGAGGAAATTTTAATTTGGATGGAAGAAAAATAATCAGTGTCGTGGGCACCCGAAACATTACCAGTTATGGCACTGCTTTTTGCGAACGTTTTATTGAAGAAATAGCACCACTAAACCCTATAATAGTTAGCGGGATGGCTTATGGCGTTGACATATGTGCCCAAAGAGCCGCTGTTAAACACGGTTTGCAAACAATTGGATGTCTTGCCCATGGGCTGAATCAAATGTATCCAAAGAATCATATAAAATATGAGAAAGAGATTGAAAAGAATGGTGGTTTTTTCACTGAATTTTGGAGCACTAGTAAGCCAGAACGTGAGAATTTTTTAAAACGAAATAGAATTATTGCCGGAATGGCTGAAGCGACTGTTGTGATAGAATCTGCAGAAAAAGGGGGCAGTTTAGTAACTGCTGATATTGCCAATTCATATAGCAGAGATGTTTTTGCAGTACCAGGAAGGGCTGAAGACAAGTACAGCTTAGGGTGTAATAATTTAATCAAACAACAGAAAGCAAATATATTAACTTCAGCAGCTGATTTGATTTATTTATTAGGATGGGAGCTTACTGACAAGAAAACTCCGGTAGTTCAAAAACAGCTTTTTGTTGAATTAGATGCCACTGAAAAATCAATCTATTCATTCTTGCAAAAAAACGGGAAACAACTTCTTGATAGCATCGCTTTAGAATGTAGTATTCCTATTTTTAAAACCTCTTCTACCTTATTGAATATGGAAATGAAAGGTGTTATTCGCCCTTTGCCTGGCAAACTTTTTGAAGCGCTTTAATACCCCACTTTTGACCGTACTCTTTGTAGTACTTCACGAGCAACTTTTTGCGCTTTTTCGGCACCTATATTTAAAGCTTCATCAACTTCATGACGGTTACTCATATAGTAATCAAACTTTTCTCTTGCGGTACCAAAACGTTCAAGAATCACTTCGTAAAGGGCTTGTTTTGCATGCCCATAACCGTAATTACCATATTTGTAATTGTTTTCCATCTCTGCTACTTGCTCAGGGGTTGCGAGAATTTTGTAAAGCGCAAAAGTGGTATCGTTGGTAGGGTCTTTAGGGTCTTCCATGGGGGTACTATCTGATACTATACCCATGATTTGTTTTCGCAATTTTTTATCAGTTTGAAAAAGGTTAATCAAGTTACCTTTACTTTTACTCATTTTAGCCCCATCAGTACCTGGCACATACATTGTGCCCTCTTGTACTTGTGCTTCAGGCAAAACAAAAGTTTCTCCCATTTGAGTGTGAAAACGAGACGCCACATCGCGGGTCATTTCAAGATGTTGCAATTGATCTTTGCCTACAGGTACTATATTAGCATCATATAATAAAATATCAGCGGCCATAAGCATCGGGTAGGTAAAAAGACCGCCATTTATATCTTCTAAGCGATCTGCTTTGTCTTTAAATGAATGTGCAAGTGTCAAACGTTGATACGGAAAAAAACAACTCAAATACCAAGCTAACTCGGCCGTTTGAGGCACATCACTTTGTCTATAAAAAACAGTTTTTTCAATATCGAGACCAAAGGCTAACCATGTTGCTGCTGTTGCGTAGGTATTATTTCGCAATTCATCGCCGTTTTTGATTTGAGTGAGCGAATGCATATCTGCAATAAAAAGAAAAGATTCATTCGCCGGATTTTCAGCCATTTCAATGGCAGGCATTATGGCACCAAGTATATTACCTAAATGTGGGATTCCTGTACTTTGTATACCCGTTAAAATTCTTGCCATATCTTTATTTAAATCAAAAGACAAAGGTAAAACAAATCAGAAATACCAAGGGTATTTTTATACTTTTGGTTACATGATTCGAATTGTCAAAAACATTGGACACGTTTTTTACCGTATTTGGTTTTACATATGGGTCATGCTTCCCATTTTAATTTTCTTTCCTTTTTTATTAGCGACGACACTTTCTGAAAAAACATACCCACAATTTTTTTGGCTTGCAAGAAATTTATGGGCGACTCCTGTTTTATATGTAATGGGCTGTATTCCTAAAATCAAATATGAACAAAAGCTTATAAAGAATAAGAGTTACATGCTCGTTGCAAATCATACAAGTATGCTTGATATTATGTTAATGCTCAGGGTCAGTAAAAATCCTTTTGTGTTCGTAGGTAAAAAAGAACTCGTGAAAATTCCTGTTTTTGGGTTTTTTTATAAACGTGTTAGTATCATGGTTGATCGAGAAAGTTCACAAAGTAGAACGGCGGTGTATAGGCGCGCACAAAAGCGATTAAATCAAGGTTTGAGTATTTGTATTTTTCCTGAAGGCGGAGTTCCTGATGAGCACGTTATTTTAGATGAATTTAAAAATGGGGCTTTTAAAATGGCGATTTCACATTTAATTCCGGTAGTACCCATGACTTTTTATGACTGTAAAAAACGATTTTCTTTTACGTTTTTAAGTGGATTTCCGGGGCCGCTTCGCGCGAAAGTTCATCCTTTTATTGAAACTAAAAATTTAAATGAAGAAGCTAAATTGAACCTAAAGAACAAGGTGCGAACAATCATATTAAATGATTTACTAGCGAATCAATAATTTCAACAGCTCTTAAAACCTAATACTAAAGCCGCTGTAAACACCCACTGAAAAAGGTTGAAAAGTACCGTTAGATTGTGAAAAGGTATTTAGCTGATACTTGAACACAGGATCAAAGTTTAAACGAATATTTTTAGAAAAATTATAGTTTATACCAACCCCGATATTGGTACTGAAATTAACGTTATTTAAATTATTTGCTTCGCCTAATTCAGTAGTTAAATTTTGAGATGAAAGTGAAATCATATTGTCTACTAAAAATAGTGAACTCAACCCACCAATTAGGTCAACACCGAATTTCGAATTGATGAGTGAATATTCGAGTTCAAGAGGGACTTCAAGATAGCCAAATTGTTGTGACATCACTCCGTTTTGAGATCTTGTTGTGATGGCTTGTATATCATTAGTCTCTTGTACATTATTTGTGCCACTAATAGTATTCGATGAAGTATTACTAGAGACAAGAACATTTCTTGATCTCGCGGTATAATTTATATTATTAATTTGGGTTCTAGCGGAACTTTCAAGCGATGACGAAAATTCAACATCATTGGTATCATAACCGAAATCAACTTTGTGTACGCCCGTTCTAACGCGCAACTTCTCGGTTAATTCATAGGCAACTGAAAGTCCATAACTCATTGTGTTATTACCAGATTTATTGTTGGTTGTAAAAATGGAATGAACAGGAGAACCTTCTCCAAAGGCGTCAAAAAATATAGGAGCTACCCTTGGCCCAACAGACCATTTTGGCCTACTAGTATTGGCAATCTCTGTGTCTTCGTTTTCTTGATCTGCAATTTCATCAAAAATTGATTTTTTGTTTTCTTCAATTTTTTTGACCTGAGAAGTTTCAGAATCGTTTTTCACAATTCTTTCTTCTTGGTTAGAGGGGTCTAATTTTTTATCGATATTGTTTTCGAAAGCTATAGTGCTCTCAGTAGGGGTAGTATTCTGAGAACTTTCATGCTTTGTTAGGTTTGAAGATTTTTCGACGCCTTTAGTTTTGCGGGTAAAAGCAACCGTATTTTCAGTTTTCTTTGACTGATTAATACTGCCGTTAGCATCTGTTTTAACAACGGTTTTAAATTCAGTACTTTTTTCAAAAACAGAATCTTCAGTTGCGTTTGAACTCTTTGAAGAGTTTAGCGTTTCATGCTCAACTATTGTAACGCTATTCTCATCTTTATGTTCATTGTCTAATACGTTATTTGAATTCTTAATTGAGGATGAATTTATTGTCTTGTCGTCAGCATTTTCTGTTTCAACCACAACAGGGGGGTCGATGGCAGAAGTAAAAGGATTAAATATAAAAAATGATAAAATTAAGAGTGCTGCAACACCACCCAATTGCCACCATAAAGGAATAATTCTTCTTTTCTTTTTTTGATTCAATGAGGCTTCAATTTGCTGCCAAACTTTTTCATCAGGTACTTGAGAGAAGTCATTCAACTTTTCTTGAAATAGCTTGTCTAAATTCTTTTTATCCATTGTTTGTTGCCTTAGGTAATACCTATTTTTTCATCACTTTAGCAAAGTGTATAAATAATCCTATTACCGATTTGTTTAATTCTTTTTCTATACGTTCTTTTAAAATAATTCTTGCCCTAGAAAGGTTCGATTTTGAAGTGCCAATTGAAGTTCCTAAATGCGCACTAATTTCTTTATGACTATATCCGTCTAGAACATACATATTGAATGTCAATCGATACTTATTGGGTAAATCTTGAATGTATTTTAACAGGGTTTTTAAATCAATATTTGTTTCATGAGAATCAATCTCAACTTCTTCTTCTAATTTTTCAGTTACGAGACTCAAATATTCAGTTTTTCTATATTTCTGCATTACAGTATTAATGGTAATGCGTTTCATCCATCCTTCAAAAGATCCTTGATGTTTAAATTGTTTAATTTTTTCATAAATGGTTATAAAACTATCATGTAGGTTGTCTTCAGCCTCAATTTTATTGCGTGAATATTTTAGACATAAACCATAGAGTATTCGAGAAAATTTTCGATACAGTTCTTCTTGGGCTTTGCGTTCTTTCTTCTTACAGCGTCCTATAAGTTCTTCTAAACTCAAATTGTCTTTAGATTAAATAATCTTAATTAACCGGCACTTCTATTTCAAGGTATTGGTGTTCATCGTTGATATCAACACCTTGCCAAAATCGAAATGTATACGTTTGGTCGTAATTGCAAGTGAAAACAAACGTTTCCTGCATTTCAGTGACATTTAGAGCACAATTTTCTACATTAATTCTGGTGGTTCCAAAAACAACCACGTTTCTTGTGGTTTCATTTTGATGGGTAATATCAAAACCACTAAAATCGGTACATGCATCTGGTACTTGAAAGCTTACCTCAATTTCATAGGATTGGTTTAATTCAAACGAATCAGGCATGACAACATTCGTAATGCTGAGAGGCTCAAAATAGAAGTTTGGTTCTGGAGTATCAAGACTACAACCACCAAACAGGAATATGCCAACAACTAAAAATAAAAAAAAGAACCTTTTCATAGGGTTTAATTTTCATTTTTTAGACGCAGTTTAACCGTAATGGTTGCGTTTATAAATGGTAGTAGGGTTTATTTTACAGCGTTAATAGCTTCTCTTATTTTGCCGTCAAGCTCTTCTAAAAGTTCAGGATTGTCTAATAAAAGCGTTTTTACGCCATCACGACCTTGACCTAATTTTGTGTCGCCATAGCTGAACCATGAGCCGCTTTTCTTCACAATTTCATATTCTACACCTAAATCAATAATCTCACCCACTTTTGAGATACCTTCACCGTACATGATATCAAATTCAGTAGTTCTGAAAGGCGGAGCAACTTTGTTTTTGACAACTTTTACTCTTGTTTTATTACCTTTAACGGTACCATCTGTATTTTTTATTTGAGTAGATCTTCTGATATCTAATCGAACAGAAGCATAAAATTTTAGCGCATTACCACCCGTGGTTGTTTCTGGGTTTCCGAACATTACCCCAATTTTTTCTCTCAATTGGTTGATGAAAATAACAGTACAATTTGTTTTGCTTATTGATCCGGTCAACTTACGCAAAGCTTGTGACATTAAACGTGCATGCAAACCCATTTTCGAATCACCCATTTCGCCTTCAATTTCACTTTTAGGCGTCAGTGCTGCAACTGAATCAATCACGATAATATCTATAGCACCAGAGCGAATTAGGTTGTCAGCTATTTCAAGAGCTTGTTCACCATTATCAGGTTGTGAAATAATTAAATTATCAATATCAACCCCTAAATTTTCAGCATAAAAACGATCGAAAGCATGTTCAGCATCTATAAAAGCAGCAATTCCACCTTGTTTTTGAGCTTCAGCAATGGCATGAATAGTTAAGGTAGTTTTACCAGAGGATTCGGGGCCGTAAATTTCGACTACCCTACCTCTAGGATATCCTCCAACACCTAGTGCAATGTCTAGACCTAAAGAACCAGAAGGAATAACTTCAACATCTTCAAAGACACTATCGCCCATTTTCATTACAGCACCTTTGCCATAGGTCTTATCAAGTTTGTCTAAAGTGAGTTTTAGGGCTTTTAACTTTGCGTCTTTTTCTGAGCTCATATCATTTTTATTAGGGACGCTAAATTAGTGTTTCTTTTCTTTTTTACAATGGCAACGCAACCTTTTTATAATTGATGTCTCTTACAAACAAAGCACTAACTAACTCAAAAAATTATCTGCTTTTTACTCAGTGGCAGGCAACGGTGGCTATTCCCTTTTTTAGTGTTTTAAACTTTGCTATGAAAAAGATTAAATGGGGTAGTCAATAAAGAGTCTCGAAAAATCGAGACTCTTTTTTTTATTTAAATTCTTTCGGCATTTTCTCGAACTTGTTTCAAAATTCTTCATTTAAATTATTCTTATTTTTACATTCTTAAATTTTCTTAAACTTAAATAATTGGTATAGCATGCAACTGTACAATACATTAA
>CAZKQM010000022.1:0-37226 GCA_964554895.1 uncultured Maribacter sp.
TCTAATTGCGGCATTTCATTATACTGCAATTGTATATTTAATGTTTTTATTTTTTTCTTCTGTTAAGTTTAGTGGAAAAACAAACGATTTAAAAAATAGCTTGACCTTAATTGAGGCCGTTATTTTTTTGCTTCCGAGTGCATTAGCATTTTCAATGGTAAGAGATTTTTATTTCGACCTAAAAACAAAGCGATATAAAATTGAATATTGCGTTGGGCCAATTCGTGTGGGTCGTTGGAAACAATTACCTGAAATTGAATACGTATCCGTATTCAAACAATCCCTAGAAAACGATGGTTATATCTATGAAGCCAACTTATGGTATGACAAAAACAAACATTTTAATGTTTATAAAAATGATGAAAAAGATAGCGCTTTTGAAATGGGTGTTCAGCTCGCCAAAGCAATAAACACAAAATTATTTGATGCTACCGTTCCCCATAAAAATAAATGGGTTGAAGTAAAATAAGGCTGCAATAAAATGAATGCCCATTTATCTTTTTAATTACTATTAATATTTTTGAAAGGTAGTACCTTTATCTCATGTCAAAACTAGCCCAAAAACTTTTACAAAAGCTAGATTCTCGAAAAGAAAATAATGCTTTTAGAAGCTTGAAAACTTCAAATAATTTAATCGACTTTTCGTCTAATGATTATCTAGGTTTTGCAAAAAGTGAAACTTTATACGCAAATACTTTTCAATATTTATTGAACAAAGGAATCACACAGAACGGGGCTACTGGATCCCGATTATTGTCGGGGAATCATATGTTGTATGAAGAATTAGAAGAAAGTTTATCAAAAATACATCAAAGTGCAGCAGTGCTGGTTTTTAATTCTGGTTATGATGCAAACATTGGTTTTTTTAGCGCAGTGCCACAGCGTAACGATATTGTGTTTTATGACGAATTGATTCATGCAAGTATTCGTGATGGAATACAACTGGGCAATGCAAAATCCTATAAATTCAAGCACAATGATGTGGATGATTTGAAGTCTCGCTATGAAACTGAACGTGATCGAACTTCAAAAGAGACAGAGTTTTATGTAGTGACCGAATCTGTTTTTTCTATGGATGGTGATTCTCCAGACCTAAAAAAGCTCGCAACGTTCTGTACGTCAGAGGGCTTACAGTTAATAGTTGATGAGGCCCATGCCGTTGGTGTTTTTGGTAAAAAGGGACAAGGACTCGTTCAAGAATTAAGCCTTGAGGATCAAATTTTCGCACGAATTGTAACTTTCGGAAAGGCCTTAGGAAGTCATGGTGCAGCAATTTTAGGAAGTATTCAATTGAAAAATTACCTCGTGAATTTTGCACGAAGTTTTATTTATACCACAGGTTTACCACCCCACTCAGTTGCTACAACCTTGAATGCGTATGCGCTATTAAACACTGAAGAAGCAATTCAACAGCAAAATCTTCTAAAAAAGAACATTAAATTTTTCAGAAATAAGCTCGAATCGTTAAAACTTGAAAACTTTTTTATTAAAAGTAATTCAGCCATTCAATCTTGTGTTATCAAAGAAAATAATAGGGTTAAAAATATTTCGACTAAACTGAAAGAAGAAGGCTTTGATGTCAAAGCAATAGTAGCACCTACTGTGCCTGAGGGTCAAGAGCGTTTGCGTTTTTGTGTGCACAGTTTTAATTCTAAAGAAGAAATAGGTCTAGTTTTGCAATTGTTAAAAAAATGTTTTTAGTTAATTATGAAGGAAACCTTTGTAACCATAGCTACGTTTGAATATGTAGCAGATGTACAGATAATAAAAGGCAAATTAGAATCTGAAGGCATTGCGGTATTTTTAAGAGATGAAAATACCTTGAATTCTGATCCAATCATAAGCAATGCCATTGGCGGTGTAAAACTTCAGGTGTATTCAAATGACAAAGAAAAGGCACTAAAAATTTATAATGCGATAAGATCTTATGCCATTGATGATTATGGCAACCCAATAGTCTGCCCTAATTGCAAAGCAGAAAAATCAGAAGCCTACTATCAACGAAAGCGTATTTTGTACAAATTGTTTCCCTTCTTTGAAAAAAGAAAATACAAATGTCTAAATTGTGGCTTCATTACTAAACCTGAATAGAATGCAGCCTATTTTTGTAACTGGCATTTCAACTGAAGTAGGCAAAACTATTGCTTCGGCTATCATAACAGAAGCTTTAGAGGCAGATTATTGGAAGCCTGTGCAAGCTGGTGATCTTGATAATTCAGATAGCCATAAAGTAGCTCGATTAATTTCAAACAAAAAAACAAAAGTTCATAAAAGCAGTTATGAATTACAGACTCCTATGAGTCCGCATGCTGCCGCAAATATTGATGAAGTCAAAATAGAATTGAGAAATATTGAAGCCCCGGCGACCACAAATCATTTGGTTATTGAAGGTGCTGGCGGTCTTTTAGTACCCTTGAACAATGATGATACCATACTTGATATTATCATGCCCAATTATAAAGTTATTGTGGTTTCAAGACATTATTTGGGTAGCATCAATCATACGCTATTAACGGTTCTATGGTTAAAACAAAAAGGCTATGATGTATCACTTTTGTTTAGTGGCGATGAGCACCCTACTACTGAAGAAATTATACTTCATAAAACAGGGGTCAAGTGCATTGGTCGAATTAATGAAGAGGCCGTATTTGACCAAAAAGTGATTAAGAAATATGCTAATGAATTAAGAGCGAACCTATTGGCTTTATAAACGAACAAGTATTTCGGCTTGATCTACCGTTATTGGTTTGGCGTAATACTTTTTCAAATAGGCATTGATGTATTTATTTTCCTCTACAAGTAATTTATCAAAAATAGATCTGTTTTTTCGTATGACTACGGTTGCGGGTTGTATAACTTCCATGATATGTTTTAGTTCCTCTAAGCTTGTTGTTCGGTCAGAATTTAAATAAGGAAAAATTTCACTTCTACAAATATTACTGGGGTGTGTAGAAGCCTTGGTTGGTGGTTTGGCATCAAGGATCCAATAGCCAATATGATATCCTAAAAAGAGTATGTTTTCAGTAGGTATGTTATTTTCAGAAATATATTGAGGCACGGTAAATCCTTCTCCATTATAGAAAGTTCCTTTTTCAATTTTATTTTTAACTACATTGAAATATTCAAGGTAGCTTTCCGCAGGAAGTAAAAGCAGAACAATGAAGACGATGGACTTATAATTCATCTTTTTAAGATAATTCAATCCCCCTATAAAAATGCCTCCTAAAATAACTAAGATTGGGTGTAATTGAATTAAATAATGCCCATTTAATCGCCCTCCTTGAATAAAAGAGAATAGTATAGCGATCATAACTACACTCAAAATTTGAATGATTTCATTATTGAAGTTCAAGAACTTCTTTTTATGAGCTAAAATGAAAAACGCTGCCAAACCAAGTGTAAGGGGTAAAAATTTAAAGATTGAATCAGTACTCGAATTTGCGTACTTTAATGATGCTAAAATTACTGATTGCCACCAAATAGTTTCATTTCCGTTGAGGTAATACGGTAGCACAGTCAAAAAGATAATTAGTACAACACCCAACCCCAAAAGAAAACTTTGTACTAAACCTTGAATCGCATTTTTCTTTTTCACTTGTTTCAATACAGAATAACACCCCACAGCTAATAAGACGTATGCCAAATTTAATTTGGTCATCACAGCTAGACCCAATAAAATACCGGAACAAGCATAGTAATAGCTGTATTTTTGTTTTACAAAAAGGTACAATCCTGGCATGAAAAAAGCCATGCTTATGTGTTCTGACATGACACCTTGTAGACTGCCAAATATGCTTAAAAGCGCCACGCAGGCCATAGCTGACCAAAAACCCACTTTTTTAGTAGTTGTGGTAAGCGCGATTTTATAGGTGTAAAATGCGGTAATCGCCACAAGAAATGCCCCAAAAAGGCGAATGATGAAAAAACTTTTTCCAAATAGGTAAATGATGGCAGCAAAAAAAGCAAAAGCAATAGGTGGTTTAAGGTCCCAAAGCTCCATATACGGTAAATGTCCATCCACCCATGATTGTCCCATTAAAATGAAGGTGCTCTCATCACGGTCAATATAATCTCTAAAGAAAAAAGGAAGCCTCAGAAAAATAGAAACACCACCCAGAATTAAAAAAACAGTTCTGTTATTAAGATTCTTATACTCTGAAGAAACAAAATTTATAAGCGAAACTAGCATAGGTGGTTTTAAGATGAAATGCCGACATTTGCAAGATAGAGAAATAGGGTATTTCATTAACAATTCAGTCTTGAAAAAACTTGTAGATCGCGATAAAAAACATTTGTGGCATCCGTTGACGCAACACCAAACTGCGGCCAATCCTATTGCTATAGTGAAAGCTGAAGGTGCTTTGCTTTTTGATGAACAGGGTAAGTCATATATTGATGGGATTGCTTCTTGGTATACGAGTATGTATGGGCATTGTAACAACGAAATAAATGCAGCTATCAATCAGCAAATGCAGCAGTTAGATTTTGTCATGTTTAGCGGTTTTACACACCCACCTGCAATTGAATTATCTGAACACTTGATGGCTATTCTGCCAGATAACCAATCAAAGATTTTCTTCAATGATAATGGTTCAACTGCCGTTGAGGCGGCGATAAAAATGGCACTTCAATTTTATCACAATCAAGATAATAAACGCGATACTCTAATTGCTTTTGAAGATGGCTTTCATGGCGATACTTTTGGAGCCATGAGTGCGTCAGGCCTCTCAGCATACAACGGACCGTTTGAAGATTTTTTACTGAAGGTTGAGCGTATTCCAACACCAAATGAGGCGAATATTGATTCTGTTTTAGCACAATTAGAATTGATTTTACAACAAAATGCCTGCGCTGCATTTATTTTTGAGCCTCTAGTGCAAGGCGCTGCGGGTATGAAATTTCATTCAGCTAATGGTCTTGATAAATTAATTGCATTGTGTAAAGAACATAAGGTATTAACCATTGCCGACGAAATTATGACGGGTTTTGGTAAAACGGGTAAAAACTTTGCAGTTGATTATTTAGAAAACAACCCTGATATCATGTGTTTGAGTAAAGCCTTGACGGCCGGTATGTTTCCTTTGAGTATTACCAGTTGTACGCAAATGGTTTACAATGCATTTTTAAGTGAAAAGGTTACAAAAGGGTTCTTTCATGCCCATACGTTTAGTGCGCACCCATTAGGTTGTGCCGCGGCATTAGCAGGCATTAAATTGCTTAATTCTCATAAAATTGTAGAACGGCGAAAGGCTATTAAAAAAGCACATGAGCAATTTGCTGATGCAATAAAAGGTCATTCAAGAGTAAAAGAAGTTCGATCTAAAGGGGTTATTTTGGCGATTGATTTAGATGTAGAAATGGAACGCTACGGAAATCTTCGCAATCAATTATATCAATTTTTTATGGATCGGGGAATTGTTCTTCGCCCACTCGGAAATACAGTTTATGTGCTTCCGCCTTTCGTGATTACTGATGCGCAGTTACAAAAGGTCTATGATGCCATACAAGACGTATTGAAAATATATTAAATTAAAGATGCTGATAGACCCCATTTCAATTACAGGCTTAGGTTCAATATCACCATTAGGTTTTTCTTCGGATGAAATCTGGAACAATTATTTGAATGACCGTCATCTTTTTGAAAAGGGCACTTTTACAAATTCTCCAGTATGGATAGCTTCGCTTTCAAAGGAAGCAAAACAGCAAATCGAAAAACTCAGGGGTGTTGATTCTAAATATAGAAATCTTGACCCTTCTGTTTTATATGCTATCTATGCTTCTCGAAAAGCAATCTTACAAGCCAATTGGCACGGTAGTGAAAACTTCGGAATCAATATTGGTTCGTCGCGCGGCGCCACTGCTTTATTTGAAAAGTTTCATCAAGAATTTTTAACCACAAATAAATCATCTACACTGTCTTCACCTACAACCACCTTAGGTAATATTTCTTCTTGGGTGGCTCATGATTTGCAAACTCGGGGTCCTGAAATATCTCATTCCATCACTTGTTCTACAGCATTGCATTCAGTGCTTAATGGGGTAGCTTGGATGAATTCAGGTATGGCCAACAAATTTTTAGTTGGGGGCAGCGAAGCACCATTAACGGCGTTTACAATCGCCCAAATGAAGGCGATGAAAATATATTCCGAATTAGACGAAAAATATCCCTGCAGATCCTTAGACCTCAACAAATCAAAAAACACCATGATTTTGGGCGAAGGTGCTGCTGTTGCCTGTTTGGAAAAAGGAATACAACAAAACGCTTTAGCTGTTATTGAAGGGCTAGGGTATGCCACTGAAATATTGGAACACAATACCTCAATATCGTCAGATGCCGAGTGTTTTCAGCGCTCGATGAAAATGGCATTGGGCTCATTAAATCCTGATGAAATTGACTGTATAGTCATGCATGCACCGGGCACAATTAAAGGCGATTCTTCTGAATATGGCGCAATTCAAAAAGTATTCAAAGAAGCTATTCCGGCGATTACTTCTAACAAATGGAAAACAGGCCATACTTTTGCTACTTCCGGTATGTTGAGTATTGAATTGGCACTAATGATGCTGCAACATCAAAAATTTATTGGTGTCCCTTTTAATGAAAGCAAATTAATTTCGAAGAAAATAATTAGGGTTTTGGTAAATGCCGTAGGTTTTGGAGGGAATGCTGTTAGTATTCTTTTGAAAAGACCAGATTAAATAAAGTACTACTTGAATTTGAGATTTGTTATTTAGAATTTCTATTTGAGAAAGCCTATTTTTGAAAGTGAATTAACAATTACCTATGAGTACAATAAAGCACAACTGGACGAAACAAGAAATTCTTGACATCTATAACAAACCGCTGATGGAATTGTTATATGAGGCTGCAACCATTCACAGAGAAAATCACGACCCAAATACGGTTCAGGTGTCCACTTTGTTATCTATTAAAACAGGTGGTTGCCCAGAGGATTGTGGTTATTGTCCGCAAGCCGCTCGTTATCATACTGATATTGAAGGCAATGATTTGATGACCGTTTCGCATGTAAAAGCACAGGCCTTAAGGGCTAAAGCCTCAGGTAGTTCAAGAGTGTGTATGGGTGCCGCTTGGCGGAATGTTAAAGACGGACCTGAATTTGATCAAGTTTTAGAGATGGTGCGCACCATCAATAAATTAGATATGGAAGTGTGCTGCACCTTAGGCATGCTCACAGAAAATCAAGCTAATCGTTTAGCAGAAGCAGGTTTATATGCGTACAATCATAATTTAGATACCTCTGAAGATTACTATAAAGATGTTATATCAACCCGTGCTTTTAAAGATCGATTAGATACAATTGACAATGTGCGTAAAAGTAATGTTACGGTTTGTAGTGGTGGTATCATTGGAATGGGTGAAGCTATAGAAGACCGCGCTGCTATGCTCGTTGCACTTACTTCATTAAATCCGCAACCTGAATCGGTACCAATTAATGCGTTGGTTGCTGTTGAAGGTACACCGATGGAAGATATGGAACCGGTTTCAATTTGGGATATGATACGCATGGTGGCCACTACAAGAATTGTGTTGCCAAATACACAAGTCCGTTTATCAGCAGGTAGAACTGAAATGAGTAGAGAAGGTCAAGCGATGTGTTTTTTCGCTGGAGCTAATTCTATTTTTGCTGGCGATAAACTTTTGACTACCCCGAATCCTGATGTGAATGAAGACATGAAAATGTTCAAAATGTTAGGATTAAATCCGCAGAAACCATTTACCAAGGTATCGCAACCGAAAACCGTAGAGGCTGAAGATTCTCAGTTAAAACCCCTAGGAGAAAAACCAAAATGGAGCAGACCAGGGCATACTATTGAGCGTAATGAAGAGGCTAAAATCGCAGCAAAGGTTACGGAGTAATTTTTTTACACATGTCATTTTGAGCGGTGTTTGTCATTCCGAGCAATGAGGAATCTTAACTAGAGTGAAGCTATCAGAAGCTTGCTATTTGAATAAAAAGTTTACATTATTTCTTTCAACAGTAGTACCTAAGATACCCTACTTAATCTTAGGTCGAGAATCTTCCTGCGTCGGAATAATAAAAAGAATTATTGGTTTTCACTACATTTACCATTAATAAAACAACCCCAATAGCATTGAATTTAGTTGAAATTCCACGTATAAAATCCATTTCAAAGGAGGACTTTAAGAAGCGTTTTATAAAGCCTCAGAAGCCCGTAATTATCGAAAACTTTGATGGTAATTGGCCTGCACATTCTAAATGGAGTTTGGCATATATGAAGCAAGTGGCAGGTGAGAAAATAGTGCCTTTATATGATGATCGCCCTGTACATCATGATGATGGCTTCAATGAGCCTCATGCTACCATGAAAATGGCTGATTACATTGATTTACTAAAAAGTAAACCTACTAAGTTTCGTATTTTTTTATGGAATGTGCTCAAAGAAGTACCTGATTTACAAAAAGATTTTAATTATCCTGATTTTGGTATTCGCTTGTTGAAAAAGGTACCTATGTTGTTTTTTGGAGGAAAAAATTCGCATACGTTCATGCATTATGATATTGACTATGCCAATATTTTTCACTTTCATTTTGAAGGAGAAAAAGAGTGTGTTTTATTTCCGCAGTCAGCTACAAAATATTTATATAAAGTTCCTCATTCATTAATAACGCATGAGGGTATTGATTTTTCGAATCCTGATTTTGAAAAATGGCCAGCTTTAAAAAAAGCATCTGGATTTAAAACAAAGCTTAAACACGGTGAGGTATTATTTATGCCTGAAGGTTATTGGCATTATATGAAATATGTGACTCCAGGTTTTTCAATGAGTTTGAGAGCATTAGCACAAAATCCTATACACTTTGGTAAAGCAGCGTATAATATTTTTGTGATGCGCCATTTTGATGTGCTGATGCGCAAATTAAAAGGTCAAAAATGGATAGACTATAAAAATGAAATGGCTATTTCACGCACGCATAAAATATCTTAGCATAATTGTTTAAGGAATCAGCTCTTTCAATTTTTCATAAACCAAATTTGATTCCCAACCTCTATATAATAGATAATCTGCTAACTTCTTTCTTCGTTTTTGGGTGTTTGTTTCAGTGATCTGTTTTAGCCGTTTTTTAGCCAAAATATCAAGGGTGTTAGAATACAAGCTGGAATCAATTTCTTTAAGTGCTGTTTTAATATTGTATTTTGAAATTCCTCGAAATTTGAGTTCATTCACAATACGAATTCTACCCCATTTTTTCAAATTGTATTTGCCGCGGGCAAAGCTTTGTGCAAAGCGTTCTTCATTCAAATAATTATCTTGAATAAGTTGCGTCACAATTTCATCAATGACCTCTTGAATCATGCCCATATCTCTTAATTTTTGAACTACTTCTTTGTGGCAGCGTTCTTGATATGAACAATACCCCTCAAGTTTTCGTGTCGCTTCTTTTAAGGTAAAGGTTTCGATTTTTTGAAATGGCATAGTCAAAAATACTAAATTAATGAAAGAGAAAAATACTTTAAAGATTCCCGCCTTCGCGGGAATGAAAAACAGAAAATATAGCGCATAAAAAAAGCGACTCCTTTTAAGAAGTCGCTTTAAATTTTGAGCTAGTGATTACTTAATAAATAGTTTTACCGTCTTTATTTTTAAAACGATATTCAAGATATGTATAGGCATCTCTAGCTTGTATGTTGACCCATTTTCTATGTTCTAAAAACCATTTAGAACGTATCGATGGAAAACCTTTAGTGAGATAAGCTGCGATGAACGGGTGTATGTTCAGCGTTACTTTACTGTTGCCCTTGGGGCCTTTTAAAAGTTTTTGCAGATCGGCGTTTATTTTGTCAATTAAAACAATAGGGGCTTCTACTTCTTTGCCAGACCCATTTGGGTTTTCCTCGGTTGTTTTAATCTTCATTTCGGGCCGTACCCGCTGTCTTGTAATTTGTATCAATCCAAACTTGCTCGGCGGCAAAATTTTATGTTTGGCCCGATCATCTTTCATTTCATCACGAAGATGATCAAAAAGTTTTCTACGGTGTGGTGCTTTTACCATATCGATAAAGTCAACCACAATAATACCTCCCATGTCGCGCAATCTTAATTGTCGGGCGATTTCTGATGCTGCTAATAGATTTACTTCTAATGCAGTATCTTCTTGGTTTTTTGCCTTATTTGAACGGTTACCGCTGTTGACGTCGATTACGTGTAACGCCTCAGTATGTTCAATAACTAGGTACGCACCTTTACTCATAGATGCAGTACGGCCAAAAGAGGTTTTAATTTGTCTTTCGATTCCGAATTTTTCAAAAATTGGAACTGTGGAACGATATTGTTTGACTATTGATTCTTTCGCTGGTGCAATTTCCAGCACATAGTCTTTAATTTGAGTGTAAAGCGTTTCATTGTCAACATGAATACCTGTATAGGAATCATTGAAGACATCCCTTAGAATACTTGAAGCTCTATTGAGTTCAACCAGTACTTTTGATGGGGTAGGTGCTTTATACAATTTCTTGCACATTGTTGTCCATTTAGACAACAAGTTTTCTAGATCTTTGTCGAGTTCGGCAACTTTCTTGCCTTCTGCTACGGTTCGAATAATAACTCCGAATCCTTTTGGTTTAATACTCTTAACGAGTCTTTTCAACCTGTCTTTTTCTTCTTTGCTTCCGATTTTTTGTGACACGGAAACGCGATCTGAAAAAGGAACCATTACTAAATATCGCCCTGCTATTGAAAGCTCAGAGCTAATTCTTGGTCCTTTTGTTGAGATGGGTTCTTTGACAATTTGAACGAGTAAACTTTGATTTGATTTAATCACATCAGTAATACCACCGTGTTTGTCAATATCTTTTTGCTTCGGAAAATTTTTCAAGGAGTAATCCTTTAATCTTCCTGAACTCACTTGCTTTATAAATTTTAGCATGGTAGCTAATTGCGGCCCAAGATCATGATAATGCAAAAAAGCATCTTTTTCATAACCAACATTTACGAAGGCAGCATTCAGACCTGTAACGGGTTTTCTCACTTTGGCGATAAAAATGTCGCCAACAGAAAAATCATTATTGTCCTCTTCTTTATGTAATTCAGAGAGTTTTCCATCTTTCAAAATAGCAAAATCAACTGCGTCAGAACTAGATCTTACGATTAATTCTCTATTCACCTGAATTTATATTTATACTTGACCACTAAAAGGTGGTCAAATGGATTAAACATTTTGCCTTAAACAGATTGTAATAACCTGCCGAAATTCTCTTATGGAATCTCTATTTCAAAGAACATAATAAAAGGAAAAAGTAGTTTTTAAACTACTTTTTCTTGTGTCGGTTAGCTCTCCTACGCTTCTTGCGCTTATGGGTCGCTACCTTGTGTCTCTTTCTTTTTTTACCACTCGGCATATAGCTCTAAATTTTGGTTTATTATTTAACTTTAACATTACTTTTTACTCCTTCAACAAAAACCTTCGCAGGTTTGAACGCAGGAATATTGTGTGCAGGTATTTTGATTGTGGTATTCTTAGAAATGTTTCTTCCAGTTTTCTCAGCTCTCGTCTTGATGATAAAACTGCCAAAACCTCTTAGGTAAACGTTATCTCCACTTTCTAATGAAGATTTCACTTCTTCCATAAAGGTTTCAACGGTCGCCTGTATATCTCCTTTTTCCATTCCCAGTTTGTCTGAGATTTTTGATACAATTTCTGCTTTTGTCATTTTTTAATTCGGGTTTACTTGGTTTTTTTTCGGTTTGCAAATATATAAATTTAATTCATTCTTTTAATCGTATTTGGTTATTTTTCGTTGATTGGAAGCACTAAAAATCAGGAATCACGAGTTTTTGAATTTTTCTCAAGAATTAATACTTTACTTTTGACCAGATGCAATTGTGATAATGATATTTTCTAAAAAAATTCTTAATTGGTATTCAAAAAATAAACGAAGCTTACCATGGCGTACCTCTAAGGATCCTTATAAAATTTGGCTCTCAGAAATTATCCTTCAGCAAACACGCGTAGCACAGGGTACACCGTATTATTTAAAATTTATCGAACATTTTCCAACCGTTTTTGAATTAGCGCAAGCATCTGAAGAACAGGTGCTTAAACTTTGGCAAGGACTGGGCTATTATTCAAGAGCTAGAAATTTGCACCAAACAGCGAAAATAATTGCTACTGAGTATAAGGGTGTTTTTCCAAAAGGATATGAAGAACTCTTAAAATTAAAAGGCGTAGGTGACTATACGGCAAGTGCAATAGCATCAATTTGTTATAACGAACCAAAGGCAGTGGTTGATGGAAATGTGTTTCGTGTACTCTCGCGTTTTTATGGGGTAGATTTACCAATAAATAGCTCAAAAGGCATTAAATATTTCAAAGAATTGGCTGAAAAGGTTATGGATGTTGAGGCAATTCGTGATTATAACCAAGGTATTATGGAATTCGGTGCTATGCAGTGCATTCCAAGAAATCCAAATTGTGATAATTGCCCATTGAATGAGGGTTGCGTTGCTTTGCAGAAACAAAAAATTGACCTTCTGCCGGTAAAATTGAAAAAATTAAAAGTCAAAAAACGCTTTTTCAATTATGTGATTCCGCTTTATCAAAATGAAGAAAAACAGTTCAAAACTATCATTGAACAACGCACCAAAAAGGGAATTTGGCAAAATCTTTGGCAATTTCCGTTAATAGAATCAGACAAAGAACTAACGCTACAAAGACTAAAATCACGTTTGGCAGAAGTGATTTCAAGCAAGCACGTTTTAGAAATATATGCTTTTCATGAAACACAAGTAATTCATAAACTTTCACATCAACATTTGTACTGTACTTTCTGGGTTGTACAATACAATGATGACAATGATAGCGCTATTTTAATAGAAAAGGTCGAGAATTATCCGATGCCTATTTTGATTGCTAAGTTTATTGAACAGTTTAAAAAGCGTATTTTTGAACCCTAATTGAGGGGCACATTGTTGACCTTAATTTGAAAATAAATTGATCTAGTTCAAGCCAATAAAATGAGGTTGTTTTAGTACTTTAGTATAAAGAAAGATTATGAGCGGTACACTAAATAAAGTTATGTTAATTGGTCATTTAGGTGATGAAGTAAAAATGCACTATTTTGAAGGAGGCAATTGCATAGGTCGTTTTCCGATAGCAACGAATGAATCCTATACAAATAAGCAAACAGGTGAGCGTGTTACCAATACTGATTGGCATAATATAGTAGTTCGTAATAAGGCTGCTGAAATTTGTGAAAAGTATTTAAGTAAAGGCGATAAAGTGTATGTTGAGGGTCGATTAAAGAATAGACAATGGCAAGGCGAAGATGGTAATACACGATATTCAACTGAAGTTCATGTACAAGAATTTACCTTTTTGTCTACCAAAAAGGAGAGTATGGCAAACGCCAATTCTAATGCTCAAAATACGGCTGCACAAGCACCAACAAAAACTACAAATCAGACAGTTCAGAACAGTACTGCACAATCTCAAACTAATACTGTAAATGAAACGCAGCAAGATGATGATTTACCCTTTTAAAATTGAAATATAATACTATTGGATCCTGACCCGCATAGTTTGTTTATTAGCCTTTTAACTTTTGATAACTTCGTCATCATTAAGGTTGTTGTATTGCTTTTGTTACTTCTTGGATCGGCCTTAGTTTCTGGGGCTGAAGTCGCATTTTTTGGTCTTTCGCAAACAAATATCAATGAAATAGAAGAAGACAAAACTTCGCGAGGTAATATCGTAGTTGAGTTGCTAAAAAAACCGAAAAAGCTTTTAGCGACTATATTAATAGCCAACAATGCTATTAATATTGGTACTGTTTTGTTATTCAATAGTCTTGGAAATTTAATTTTTAAAGATTTTGAAAGTGAGTGGGTGCGCATTGCAATTGAGGTTGGTGTTATTACCTTTTTAATCTTGATGTTTGGCGAAATACTTCCTAAGGTATATGCTAATCGAAATAAAATTAGCTTCAGTAAATTCATGGCGTATCCTTTAAAACTTCTTGATTTTATTTTTTCTCCATTAAGTCTTCCCATGAAATTAGGCTCAAATTTTTTATACGATAAATTGGGTAAGGAGAAATCAAATTTAAGTGTAGACCACTTATCGCAAGCCCTTGAATTAACCTCAGAAGGTGATACCACCAAAGAAGAGCAAAAAATTCTTGAGGGGATTGTATCCTTTGGCAATACAGATACGAAGCAAGTGATGCGCCCACGAATTGATATTTTTGCCTTGAGTAAAGACATGAATTTTACTGAAGTGTTGGAGGAAATCAAAAAACACGGCTATTCTAGAATTCCGGTTTTTTCTGAGAGTCTTGACAATGTTTTGGGGGTGCTGTATGTAAAAGATCTATTGCCACATATTGAGCGCAAGAAATTTGATTGGATAGCGCTCATAAGAGAACCTTATTTTGTACCAGAAAATAAAAAATTAGATGACTTATTGCAGGAGTTTCAAGAAAAGAAAAATCACTTAGCAGTGGTTGTTGATGAATACGGAGGCACATCAGGTATTGTAACCTTAGAAGATATTATTGAAGAAATAGTAGGCGATATCAGTGATGAATTTGACGATGAAGATTTGGTATACTCAAAATTAGATGATTTAAATTATGTTTTTGATGGAAAAACAACGCTAAAAGATTTTTATAGGGTTGTAAGAATTGATGATGAAGAACCATTTGAAGAACATAAAGGTGAATCAGAAACTATAGCAGGTTTTGTGCTTGAAATTTCAGGAAGTTTTCCTAAAAAAGGAGAAAAAGTGAAGTTTAAAAACTATAAATTTAAAGTTGAAAGCTTAGATAAAAAAAGATTGAAACAAATAAAAGTTACATTGCCTAATGAAAATTAAATTATTGTTTGTTTTATTGGTAATTAGTCTACTTTTCTTCAGTTGTTTTGAAGAAAATGTATTACCCAAACCCAAAGCAATGTTGCGATTAGAATATTCAAGACCGGTTGGTGCTGATTTTGATACCAAGTATTATTCGCTTAACTACAATAAGAATTCAAATATTAAAAAAAATAAAGAGGGCTCTATGATTTTAGAGTACCCTGAAATGAACGCTACCATTTTTATTACCTATAAAAAGATAAATAATAATTTAGAAGGATTAATTAAGGATGCCGAACGGCTCAGTTATGATCATGCTGCTCAAGCAGATGGTATTCGACCTAGGGTGTACGAAAATTCACAAGAAAAAGTATACGGAACTTTTTTTGAAGTAAGCGGTAACGCTGCTTCTCAAGCACAATTCTATGTAACTGATAGTGTTCAACATTTTGTTTCTGGATCTTTATACTTTTCTTCAAAGCCGAACTATGATTCTATTTATCCGGCAGCCGCCTATTTACAACAAGATATTGCACATATCATGGAATCAATGCGTTGGAAATAACTCAAATACCGAGCTGTACAAATGACAAAAGAAGCACTTTTAGAATGTCATGAACGTATAAAACCTTTTATTCATAGAACTGAGGTTCTTTCTTCTAGTTTGATTAATGAAGAAGTTGGGGCACAAATCGTTTTTAAATGTGAAAATTTTCAGCGCGGTGGAGCCTATAAAATGAGAGGTGCAACAAATGCAATTTTACAATTGAGCGCTGCGCAACGCGAAAAAGGAGTAGTTACCCATTCTTCGGGTAATTTTGCACAAGCTGTTTCTTTAGGTGCAAAAAGTTTAAACGTAACCGCTCATATTGTGATGCCCAATTCAGCTCCTGAAGTAAAAAAAGCAGGCGTTAAACAGTATCAGGGTCTTATATATGAGTGCGAACCTACATTAAAAGTACGAGAGCAAACAGCAAATGAAATAGCTGATAAAACAGGTGCAACCTTATTGCATCCTTCTAATGATATTGACGTCATAATTGGTCAGGGCACAGCGGCGATTGAATTACTTGAAGAACAACCCCAATTAAATGCTATTTTTTGTCCTATTGGTGGTGGCGGATTGATTGCAGGTTCGGCCCTCGCGGCCAAACACTTTGGAAAAGATTGTAATGTCTATGGCGGAGAACCTTTTGAAGCAGATGATGCCTACCGTTCTTTACAAAGTGGTAAAATTGAAGGAAATGATACTACCGACACTATTGCTGATGGACTGAAAACGACCTTAGGTAGCAACAATTTTCCGATTATAAAAGAACATGTAAACGCAATAATTCGAGTAACCGAAGAAGAAATTATTTCAGCCATGCGTTTGATTTGGGAGCGCATGAAAATTATTGTAGAACCATCAAGTGCTGTGGCTTTAGCGGCACTAATTAGTAATAAAGAAAACTTTAAGAATCAAAAAGTAGGAATTATTATTTCAGGCGGAAATGTTGATTTGAGCAAATTACCATTCTAATTTTCGGCTAGAATCTTTTCTGCTTTTGAAATGCTTGTTTCTATTTTTTCTTTTACCTCAATAATTTTTTGTTCTTCTTGATTTAGCAATGCTTGCTTTTCGGCAGTTAGCGCTTTTCCATTCAAGATTTCATCAGAGTCAAAGTTAGTACCAAAATCTTGCATCCATTTCATCATTGCTGCATTTGCATCTTGTAAATCATTCATGGCATTCTTTTCAATAACACCACCTTGGTTCGCATCAATTTTTTTTCTCAATTGACCCACAAGACGTCCTACTTTACCCATTTTAGGCATTACATCATCATGTATGGCCATCACTTTAGTCATTTGATTTTCAGTAGTAACCCCCACCTTTTTTTTATCTTCTTTACATGAATTAGTAAGAACAAGTGAAAGTGTTAGCAGTATAAAATGTAATTTTCTCATGATAATCGTCTATTGATGATGAAGGTAAAATTAAGGATTTAAAACGCGTGATTTGAAATTAAAAGTTTCACTTTTGCATAAAAGCATCACTTGAGCGATTATTTCAAAAAATGGTTTTACCTCATTATACTCTCGCTGGTATGGGGGTCTTCTTTCATACTAATGAAAAAAGCCTTATTAGGTTTAAGCGCCATTGAAGTCGGAGGTTTGCGCATTTTAATCGCTGCTATAACCTTATTTATTTTAGGGTTTAAAAGCATTTTAAATTTAAGTAAACGAGAATGGAAATGGATTTTCATCGGAGGGTTGCTAAATTCATTTTTTCCACCCTTTTTGTTCGCCTTGGCGCAAACGGAATTAGATAGTGGCATAACTGCAATTTTTAATTCAACTGTGCCACTACTTACCACATTAGTTGGTGTTGGTTTGTTTGGTGCTTTTTTAAATAAAAGACAATTATTAGGAGTTTTTATTGGTCTTTTTGGCACCGTCGCATTAATTATTTCAGGGATGGAATTGGTGCCCGATCAAAACTATTGGTACACCACGTTTATATTACTATCGGCATTGGGTTATGCCATCAATATCAATATCATTAAAAATAAATTACCGCATTTAAGTGCACTAACAGTAACTACCGGAAGTTTTGCAGTGGCATTTTTACCTGCTTTAGTAATTATGGGCTATTCTGATTTTTTTACGACAATTTCAACCAGCGTGCCCATGCAAAATGCGATGTGTTATGTTTTGGCTTTGGCAATTTTTGGTACTGCAATTGCAAATATGTATTTCAATAAATTAATACATGTTTCAAGTCCCGTTTTTGCAGCATCGGTAACTTATCTTATTCCATTAGTCGCGATTTTTTGGGGCGTATTAGATGGCGAAAAAGTAACGTTCTATCAATTAATTGGTGCTGGCATTATTCTTTTTGGCGTTTGGTTGGTGAACAAAAAAAAATAACCCCAACTTTTACATTGGGGCTATTATCTCAAAAATAAAATTTAGATTTTATTCAAAATCGGCATCTGAAACACCTTCATTAATTTTTATTTCACTTACAACAAAATCTATAGCTTGCGGTCCCATAGATTGACTGATGTTATACGGAAAAAGTATTCCAGCAACTTCTTTGTAATCACTATAAACAATAGTACTAATGATAGTTTGGCCCATCATCTCAGCTTGGGTTACCTCTTGTATTTTTAAGCCAGTTTCTATATCATAGAAGATGCTTTTTTCTTCTGAAACCTTTATCTTATAGGCTTTTTTACCATTTACATCTTCGATACCTTCAAGGCTAACATTACCTTTGAGATAGTTCAACTCTGGAAAAGGATTAGCCTCATCGCTTACTTTTTTCAATTCTGTCTCATCCATGTCTTTACGCTGACCTTGCATAACTACATAACCAGTAGCACCATTTAGCACTTGCTTACTCATTGAATTGCCCATAACCTTAAGATCTTGCATAAATTGTTTTTTGTCAGTTTTCTTCATTTCAAGATTTAATTTCATGCCTTGCATTTCACCTTCAGCATTGATGAGGTATGTATTCACACCTTCAAGTTTAGCTTTGCCACCAATAGCGTCAACATATTTTGTAAGAATTGAACCAACCGTTATATCTGTGGGCACCGCCATATTGTAATCAGGCTTCTCAACTGCTGTGGCAAATTTGTCAAAATATTTGACCTGAATAGGGGTATTATTTTCTGTAATCTTCTCAAGATTCTCAATAATTTCGCTGCCTTTACCCGCAACAACAATTCTCAGTTTATCAGCACTAAAATATTTTTGAGCTGCGTTTTTAACATCAGCTACACTAATAGCACTAATATTTGATAAATAGTTTTTATAAAAATCTTTGTCAAGTCCTTCGGTTTGAATGTTGAAAGCATATCTCGCTATGGTTTCTGGGTCTTCTAATGCCATAACAAAACGACCCATATATTTGGCCTTAGCATTTTCTAATTCTTCTTGTGATACATCAGTATTTCTAATTAGGTCAATCTCTTTAAGAATTTCAACCACAGAACTATCGGTTACCGCGTTTCTTACACTTGCAACAGCTCTA
Organism: uncultured Maribacter sp.; assembly: GCA_964554895.1. Classification (GTDB taxonomy): domain Bacteria; phylum Bacteroidota; class Bacteroidia; order Flavobacteriales; family Flavobacteriaceae; genus Maribacter_C. Next base: position 18,864 of record CAZKQM010000022.1, read on the forward strand.
AAGCGTGAAGGTCCGTTTTTATCATTTCCAACTCCTGAATAAGACCCATAGGTATACCCTTTATCTTCTCTAAGGTTTAAAAACAATCGGCCTGCACCTCCACCACCTAATATTTCATTGGCCATAAGTACTGGCAAATAATCTGCATCGCTCATTTTTAAATTAACCAAATTTTGCACCGTTATTTCCGATTGAACGGCATTTGGTACATCAACAAAATTTATTTGAGTGTACTGCGCATCCGCCGGATTAGAATATGAAAATGATGGCGGCGTTGCTTTAGTCCATGGTGTAAAATATTTTTTAACCAGTTCTTTGGTTTCTTTTACATTCACATCACCAATAACAATTAAGTATGCATTAGCTGGCACGAAATTGTTTTGGTAGTAATTTTTTACATCGCCTAAAGTGACATTATTAACGGTTTCTTCAGTAGTAAATTCACCAAATGGGTGGTTCTTACCATAGGCCAAGGCAGTTTGAACTCTACTTGAGATTGCTTTGACATCTTTTTCTTCAGTTTTCAAACCCGTTATAAGTTTGTTCTTTTCCTTATCAAATTCTTCTTGTGTAAAGTTTGGGTTGATGCTGGCATCAGCCATTAACTCAAGAATTCTTGGAAAATATTTAGATAAAGAACTGGCAAAAGCACTTTGAGGTCCAAAAAACATTCTTGCTCCTAAGAAATCTACTTCCTCATTAAAAGCATCTTTTGAGATTGATTTAGAACCCTTTCCTAACAAACTACCTGTAAGCGACGAAACCCCTGAAGTTTTACCTTCAGCCAAAGGGGGGTTATCAAGTCGTAACTGAATAGAAACTCTGGGTAGTTTATGGTTTTCAACTACTAAAACTTTGAGTCCGTTTTTTAATTCAAAAGTTTGTGGATCCTCTAAATTTATTTCGGGTGCTGGGCCTGGTTTCGGCATTACCGATCGATCTATTTGCGCACTAATTGTGGCCGTAGAAAGTATGAATAATAGTATATATAGCTTTTTCATTGTGTTCTAGTTTTCAGTTTTTTCTTTAGGTAAATAGTCAAGAACCAATCTTTGGTTCGGATTCAAAAATCGATTAGCAACTTCTTTTATTTCTTCTCTGCTAATTGATCTGTAAATTTCAATTTCTTTGTTGATTAGCTGAGTGTCGCCGTATAACATATAATTTCTTGCTAAAGAATTTGCAATACCTTCAACGCTTGAATTGGAATTTACAAATTGATTTTCAAATTTATTTAGTAGTTTTTGATAATCTTTTTCAGAAATCAATTCTGACCTTACTTTGGCAAACTCTTCTTCCATTTCAGTTTTTAAAACATCAAGGCTAGTTTCACCAACAGGTAATGCGAAGGCCACATACATGCTGTAATCTTCCTGCCCAATATTAAAGGCCCCAACTTGCAAGGCTTGTTTTTGATCATCAACCATTTTCTTGTAAAGTTTTGAACTATTGCCATCACTTAGATAGGTTGATAGCATGTCAAGAACATAAGCTTCTCGCTCTCTAAAACCCGGAGTTCTATAGGCAATCATGGTTGCAGGTATTTGAATATTTGGGTCATAAAATTGAGCATCAATTTGTGTAGTAATTGGCTCTTCTTTTGGGTAATTTCTTGTGATCGCCTCGCCTTTAGGTATTTCTGAAAAATAGTCTGACACCATTTTTTTAGTAGCCTCTGTTTCAAAATCACCAGCTACTACCAAAACCGCATTATTGGGTACATAGTATTTTTTGTTATAAGCAGTTACATCTTCTAATGTCGCGGCGTCAAGATCTTTCATGTACCCTATATTTGGGTCTTTATATGGATGTACCTTAAATAAATTGCTTCCTACAGCGTATAAAAATTGACCATACGGACTATTATCATAGCGTAGTCTTTTTTCTTCTTTTACTACTTCTTGTTGTGTATCAATACCATCCTGATTAATAATAGGATGCATCATACGTTCAGATTCTAACCACAACCCTAATTCCAAATTATTTGACGGAAAAACTTCATAATAATAAGTACGATCTTGAGAAGTATTCGCGTTGTTTCTACCACCGTTGGCAGATACAATTTTCATAAAGTCTCCTTTTTCAATATTTGCAGTACCCTCAAAAAGCAAATGTTCAAAAAAGTGTGCAAAGCCTGTTCTGCCTTCAGTACGATCTTTACCTCCTACATGATACATCACTGAAGTGGTCACAATAGGAGCTGAATTATCTTGATGCAGAATAACATGTAGTCCGTTATCTAATTTATACTCTTCATAATTGACTTCTTGGGCAGTAAGTGATAGCCCAAAAATGAATGCCATGAGGCAATGTAGTAGCTTCGTTTTCATTGATTTAATGGTTTTAATGAGTAAATACAGTGCTAAAAGGCACTATTTTTGATTTAATTAATAGTCTTACAATATACACGTCTTTGTGTAAAAATTAAAGAATTTAACTACAATTTATGGTTCTTGATTGCAAAAAATGAAGAACCATAAATCACACTAATTAATTTCTAGGTAAATCTCTTGTAGATTGGCTATTATGGCTTATATTTGCATCCGCTTAAATAAAATATTGAGCGATTAATTAATCATATACACGCTATGTACGCAATTGTAGAGATGGCAGGGCAGCAATTTAAAGTTGCGAAAGACCAAAAAGTATATGTTCACCGTTTGCAAACAGAAGAAGGTAAAAAGGTAACTTTTGACAATGTACTTCTTTTAGATGACGGTAAGAACGTAACTATTGGCGCCCCGGCTATAGACGGAGCCGCTGTTGAGGCTAAAGTCGTTAAACATGTTAGAGGAGACAAAGTAATTGTCTTTCACAAGAAAAGAAGAAAAGGGTACCGTAAGAAAAACGGACACCGTCAGTCATTGACTGAAATTGTAATTGAAAGCATTGTTGCTAAAGGCGCGAAAAAAGCGAAAGCTGAACCTAAAAAGGCTGCTCCTAAAAAAGAAGCTGCTCCGAAGGCCGCTGCTCCGAAAGCAGCACCAAAAGCAAAAGCAGCTCCTAAGGCTGCAGCTCCTAAAAAAGCTGCACCCAAAAAATCTGATAAGCCAGATGATTTGAAAAAAGTGGAAGGTATTGGCCCTAAAATTGCTTCAACTTTAGTTGCTGCAGGTATTTCAACTTATGCCGAATTAGCAAAAACAAAACCTGCTAAAATTTCTGAAATTATCGCTGGAGTTCGTGGTAATCACGTAACTGATACTTGGCCAGCACAAGCAAAATTAGCTGCCGCAGGTAAATGGGATGAGTTGAAGAAGTGGCAAGATGAACTTGATGGAGGAAAAGCGTAAAGCGCCACCCAGAATTTCTGAAAAAGAAATTCTGACCTCCCCAAAGGAGAGGTAAAAAAATTAATAATCAAATCTTGAAATGTTCAGGATTAAAATAACATATCATGGCACATAAAAAAGGTGTAGGTAGTTCAAAAAACGGTAGAGAATCAGAATCGAAACGCTTAGGGGTTAAGATTTATGGTGGTCAAGCGGCTATTGCTGGTAACATCATTGTAAGACAGCGTGGTACAAAACACAACCCAGGTGAGAATGTTTACTTAGGTAAAGATCATACGCTTCACGCAAGAGTTGACGGTATTGTTCAGTTTACCAAAAAAGCGGGCGGTAAATCATACGTTTCTATAGAGCCTTTCGAAGCTTAGGAAACTACTACCAAAGAAAATTGAAACCCATTGCAGTAATGCAGTGGGTTTTTTATTTACCGCAATTTGTCTACATAAGCTCTTTTGTTTAGCTCCAAATAGTATTTCATACTCCAAACAAAAATGAATGTCCATATGGCAGTGCGAATCCAGTTTTTGTCAATCAAGTCATTCAATAAATCAAGACTGGTATCTCCTAAAGAAATTGCATTATGCATGGGCACAAATTGTACAAAGGTACTTAGCCAAACGAAAGCAATAAGCATTAGGCTACCTACCGTAAAAAGATTTTGTTTTTTAAATAATTGTATGCTTGCTGTAATTAATTGCCCAAACATTAAGGGTATAACCACAAATGAAATAGCAATCACATATGTTTCATGCCACAGCAGCAAATCTCTTGGTTGATAATAAAGAAAGCTGGGATAAATAATTAGTTGTACGAGCCATATAAGTACAAGCATTCCGAAATCAAAGAGTAAGCGTAATAAGCTCAAATTCATAGTCTTGTATTTATTTGTGCAAGAAACGTTTCTCCATTTTTTAGATGGTTATTTTTCTTTTCTTCGGGCATTTTGTCAAAAGTTCGAATTAACATACCCAACCTTGGGTTTGACAAGAAAAAGTCGCGATAGGTATGCATAAAGCGCCAAAATAAGCCATCCCAAGTAGCTTGCCAGTCTCCTTTTTTATAATCACTCATTTTCATCAAATAGTTACTACTGCTGATATAGGGTTTAGTTGACATGAGTCCGCCATCAGCAAACTGACTCATACCATATACATTGGGCACCATAACCCAATCATAGGCGTCGATAAAAAGTTCCATAAACCATTGGTATACTTCATCTGGGTCAAATTCACAAAGCACCATAAAATTACCCAGTACCATTAGGCGTTCAATGTGATGGCAATAGCCTGATTTTAATACTTTTTTGATTGTTTTGTCAATAGGGTAAATGCCAGTTGTACCCTCATAAAATGATTTGGGTATTTTCTTTTTGAATTTCCAAAAGTTCTTAGTGCGCTCGTAACTTCCTTTTGAAATATACACCCCACGAATAAACTCGCGCCACCCAATAATTTGCCGAATGAAACCTTCAGTTGAATTGATTGGGATATCATTTTTAGTGGCGTAGTCTAAACTATGGGTGACAATTTCTTTTGGGGTAATTAGACCTACATTTAACATAGGTGTCAGTACACTGTGATTTAAAATACTATGTTCTGCTACAATAGCATCTTCATAAGCGCCAAAATCTAAAAAGCGTTGTTCTAAAAATTGCTGCAACCAGGCCTTACTTTTTTTAAAAGTATTGGGGTATAGTGCATGTTCTGTTAGTGTACCGTAATGAGATTTAAAATTAGCAGTGACATAGTTTTTTGCCTCTTTATAATAGGTGTCTGTATCAGGAAATTGAATGGCTGGCGGTATCTTTTTAACCGGATATTTTTTGCGATTTTCAGTATCGAACGTCCATTTACTCCCTGAGGGCTTGCCATCTTTCTCAATGAGAATGTTTCGTTTTTTACGCTGATTAGTATAAAATTTGGTTTGATAAAACTTCTTCTTATCTGGCTTAAAGAAATCTTGTAAATCTTCTTTGCTGTTCAAATACATTGGTGTGGTATGCACTATATTTTTAATGCCTTCGGATGCACATGTCGCTGTAATTCGTTTTTCTAACCAGTCGTCAGCGGGGTCGAGATAATGAATTTCTGTAGTTCCTTTTTGTGCTAGACTGGCAATCAATTTACGAATGTCTGAAGTTTCGGTAGTACTGTCAATATAGTGAACCTTGCGGTCTTTGTCCGTCAGAAAATCTTCATAAAATTTCATTGTTGCCCTATGAAAAGCAATTTTTTGTTTGTGAAAGGGGTATTGCTTGAAAAATAGATATTCTTCAACGAGGTAAAAATCAAATCTGTTTTCAAAAAGCGGATTCTTTTCAAATAATTGATGCGGAAATATGAGATTGACGGCGTTCATTTATTTCTTCGGCATTTTTCGCTACAATATTTTACTTCGTTCCAATTTTTTTTCCATTTTTTGCGCCATGAAAAAGGGCGTTTACAAACCAAGCATATTTTTTCAGGAAGATGCTGCTTTTTCATTATTTACTTTCAAAGTCAGGAATTTCATTGACTCGAGCATAGGGGTATCTATCTATTTTTTTCAGGGCATAATAGGTGTTTAAACCTGAAATACCTGCCGTATCAATTTGAGCTAAATTTAAATCATCATCTTCTCCGATAACCGCCTCAGGAATAATTAAATGCTGAATTTCTCCAATAACGAGAATGGTTCCGTTTAATTTGATGTCAATAGCTTCTTTAAATTCCATTCCCATTTTCAGAACACTTTCTTTGACAAAGGGGGCTTCAAAATTTGAGATATATTCTTCATTTAACCTACAGATTTCGAATTCAGATTGTTCGCGTTTAACCTTGGCTGAGGTGTAATGCGCTTTTTCTGTAATAGCATGGTTCACATGATTTATGGTGTACTGTTTAGTATTCAGAATATTTTCAAAAGTATGCCTTGGCACTTCGCCTGTTGGTCTGGTAATAAAACCTAAAAGTGCTGGATCACTTCCTAAATGAAAAACTGAACTAAATATGGCTAAATTAGTTTGCCCTGCTTCAGAAATTGTGCCTATGAGATTTGCGGGCTTGATACCTGAAACCGAGTTGAGATATTTTATCCGCTGCACACGTGGCATTTTTTCTATGTCTTTTTTGCTATAGTGCATCTTAATTTTTAAGTTGTTTTTTACATTTTTTCCAAAATCCGAAGAAAGAAGAAAAATAACCTTGTATATCAAACATCCAATCTCGAGCTTCTTCAGTGCCTTTGTAATGGGTATTTAAAGGATGTTCTTTATAATAGATTTCATTTAATTGATTGGTGTTTATGAGTACATCAAATTCTCCAACAAAAATTTGAATATCCGTGATATTCTTAGATAATTCGAGCATAAAATCAATACTCTTCAGTGAAACCGGATACTTTTCAAAAACGGAGGGTTCTAGCAGTAGAATTCGATTCAAAAGTTCATCTTTTTTCCAATTAGGGTCGAGATTGTAAAAGGTATATATGCAAGTGTCAAGAGACGGATTAACTTCAATTTCATTTGGTACAGGTAGTGGTGTAACGAAAGCTTCTTTGCTGGTTTCAAGAAGAACATCAGGAATTTTCATTGAGGAAAAAGCCGCATAATCTATATCTAAGAATGTATTTTTTTGTTGGGTGCGGCAGTATTTGTTGATATTATCTTGATTGGCTACATATTTTTTATTGCTATTTGTACCCGCAACCCATTGCCAACTTAAGGCGTTGCTAGCCCAATCAGCATCTAATAAATGATAATACATCCATTGGGCAGGATATTTCCAGTGGTTGCGGGCCATATTACAAGAAATGGCTGCAATATACATGCGAACATGATTGTGTAGGTACCCTGTTTTGTAAAATTGAGCAATGGCCAAATCAATAGCTTTAATACCTGTACTACCATTGAGAATTACACTTGCAAGACCGTTGTTAGCTATTGGGTTTTGTTGCTGCTTTAAATCGGTATTAATTTCATTTTTTTTGGCAATCCATACTTGTTGCCAATAGTCACGCCAAGCCAATTCTTGAATAAATTTTTCGATTTGCTTTGGTTGAAAGCCCTGTTCTAGCACTTGCGCCAAAACCTGTTTTGTTGAAATAACACCTCTTGAAATATAAGGTGAAAGATAAGTAACTGATCCATCAATAAAATTGCGGGTCGCCCCATATTTGATGGGCTTTACTTTTGAAATACGTTGTACTATTTCACTAAAATTTGTTGGAAAGATGGCAATATCATTTTCAAACAGCGGCATTTATCTTTTACTAATTTTATTACCAGAAATATTTTTTTGACGCGAACATTTAAATCGGTCAATATCTGGATTCCGTTTTTTCAAATGTTTTTGACTAACTCCGCTATTTACTCTTTTTCTCCAAAGATTAAAACTGCTGCGTTTTAGATTACCGCGCATCACTTTGATAACTTCTTTTTCTGCTAATCCAAATTGAAATTTAATTGCTTCAAAAGTGGTGCGATCTTCCCATGCCATTTCAATAATACGGTCTAATTCTCTTTCTGTAAATTCTTGAAGCATACTTTTATTTAAGTTGTTCCCACATTTTGTCAGCATTCAATTTAAAGGTTCCTATATAATCAAAATTACATTCGTTTGGTGCGATTACTGATAAGAAAGCTTCTTCATTTTTATTACGATATAAATGGTAGGTATAGCCAATTACGGGCTCAAAACTGAACTTGGCATTGTACACTAGGTTGTTGTATTCAAACTCATTCATGAGGGCATCATATTCAGCTTTTAACTCTACATACTTCGCATTGATTTGCTTGTTGACCGCGTGAATGTTTCTATTTTTCCAAGCAACGGTATCTGTGGTTGTAATTGCCGGTGCACCTATATCAGTAGCATAGGGTTTTAATGAGGCGTTATAGTGTTGGGTATCCTCATCAAAAACAACATTGTCAGGTTTTTTCTTGGTACTCATAAAATAGCTCTTCCAAAAATTTGAGATTAAGACAAAAAAATAAGTCTTCTATTTAAAGCATTCTTGATGAATGAAAGAAATAGAAGACCTATAATTTGAAGATTCCTTTTGAAATTTAATTCATAGGGTTTCCTTTTAATCGTTTTTCTATTTTTTTCTTTTTCACGGTAAGACGTTTCATGATATCCATCAACTCAACATCTTTTGTCTCCTTATATATTTCGTTAATTTCTAATATTAAAGCTTTTACCTCTCTTGAGGTCGAAACCCTATCGCTGGTGGTCATTCCAGACATTTTACGTGCCTCGAACTCCGCTATTCTTTCTGTTAAATCTTTAGTGACTTTTTTACTCATAAATATAAATCTCAAAATAAAGTCCGAAATGTATGTAAAATCATTCTAATAAAAGCACATGTTTGATAACTTCTAACTATTCTTTTATTAAATTATCTTTTAAGTTGCTCAGAAAGTACTTAAAATGATTGTTACTCAACTCTTTATCAATAAATAATTAGTTTGGGTAGAAATATACTGCTTGTTTGTTAATTTTTGTTAAGAAGTGCATATAATAACACTTTTTTAACGCTTTTGTTTAAGGTTCAGCTATTCAATTCTACAGAAAAAATATTATGATATTTTTTCCATTCGTTTTAGAATCTTATCAGCTTCGAAGACTTTTTGACTACTCAATTCTCGATCTACAGTTGATAAACCGAAGGCTACTTTCATCAATTTGTTGTATTCTTTTTGGAGTATTTTTTTCTCTTTTCTTTTATTGAATAACCGAAACATAAGGATTAAATTTAGGTTTATCCACACAAATATAAAGAATTGTAGCACAAAAAATCAATTTGCTTAAACTACAATAACAATTCCTTAACACATCTTTTGAAGAATTAACTACTTGAATTTGTGCGATTTAAAAATATCTAAAATGAGTTCTTCATCTTTAGGATCAAAAACAAACAGTCTATTCAAATGTACACGGTCTCCTGCATCAATATAGGCAGATAAACGTGTTTCTCCTGAGTTATCGCCTTCATGTGTTCGTTCTTTTACAATTTTGGCAGATACGCCATCAATTGTTAAGTTTTGAAATGAAAGGGTTCTTTCGTCCTCTACGACATTCTCAAGTTCACCAAAACTCAACAGACCCATATCAAAGAAAATGGTTTCTGTATTATTTGTTATTCTACCTATAAAGGTATCAATGCCCTGATCTTGTTGCCAGTCCCAATCGTCAGGTGTATTGACCGTAAAACTTAAGATATCTAATTCTTTGGTTAGTTCTGGGTTTTGCTCTGAAGAATTGTTACAAGCAGAAAAAACCAGCAATAAAAAAGCAGCCAATGTAAGTAGAACCTCTTTTTTCATAGTTCAATTTACAAATAAGAGGATAAAAAGACAGTTTGGTTCAAAATAAAATTCCTCTTATCATGTATTGACAAGAGGAATGTATTAATTAATAGTTTAGCTATCTAGTATCTATAATACTCAGGCTTATATGGCCCTTCAACCGTAACACCAATATATTCAGCTTGATCCTTTCTTAATTCAGTAAGTTCAGCACCTAAACGTGATAAGTGAAGTTTGGCCACTTTTTCATCTAAGTGCTTGGGTAACATATAAACCTCGTTATTATAATTATCACTATTTTTCCAAAGTTCAATTTGCGCAAGGGTTTGATTGGTAAATGAATTACTCATTACAAAACTCGGGTGGCCCGTAGCGCAGCCTAAGTTTACTAAACGACCTTCAGCCAAAACAATAATATCTTTTCCATCAATAGTATATTTATCTACTTGTGGTTTGATTTCGTCTTTAGTGCTTCCGTAATTTTCATTTAACCATGCCATGTCAATCTCATTGTCAAAATGGCCAATATTACAAACAATCACTTTATCACGCATTGCTTTAAAGTGTTCTCCTTGAATGATATCTTTATTACCCGTTGTGGTTATGACTACATCAGCATTACTAACTACATTTTCTAATTTCTTAACTTCAAAACCATCCATACAGGCTTGAAGTGCACAAATAGGATCAATTTCAGTAACGGTAACAATAGCACCTGCTCCTTTAAAAGAGGCAGCAGTTCCTTTACCTACGTCACCATACCCAGCTACAACCACTCTTTTACCCGCTAGCATGGTATCAGTTGCTCTACGAATCGCATCTACAGCACTTTCACGACATCCGTATTTATTATCAAATTTTGATTTCGTTACTGAATCGTTCACATTAATGGCCGGCATTGGAAGTGTGCCGTTTTTAACTCGCTCGTATAAACGATGCACACCTGTTGTAGTTTCTTCTGAAAGACCTTTAATAGCATCAGTGAGTTGTGGGTATCGATCCAAAACCATATTGGTTAAATCGCCACCATCATCTAAAATCATATTTAAAGGCTCACGTGATTCGCCAAAAAATAAAGTTTGCTCAATGCACCAATCAAATTCTTCCTCATTCATACCTTTCCATGCATACACCGGAATTCCTGCCGCAGCGATCGCGGCAGCTGCGTGGTCTTGGGTAGAAAATATGTTACACGAACTCCATGTAACATCAGCCCCTAAAGCAACTAAGGTTTCTATAAGAACTGCGGTTTGAATGGTCATGTGAAGGCATCCGGCAATTCGCGCCCCTTTTAAGGGCTGCTCTTTACCATACTCATCGCGAAGTGCCATTAAGCCTGGCATTTCAGCTTCCGCTAAATTAATTTCTTTTCGACCCCAATCCGCTAGGGAAATATCTTTTACTTTATAAGGAACAAATGGAATTGTTTCTGTGCTCATATTCTTTTTTATTTTTTACTTTCGTCTCATAGTAGTTTCATACTATTTTGCGGTGCCAAAGGTACAAAATACATAACAATAGCATGCCTATTTACAATACATTAACGGTTAATGATTTCATTACCGTTTACATCTGGAAGATTGAAGAATCTGAAGACGAGCTTGCCAAAGATATTCAGTTGACCCAGCACTGTGAAAATAGAATGAATGCTATGAAATCTGAAATGCATCGAAAAGGTTTTTTGAGCATCAGACATTTAATGGCAGCTGCAGGTTACGTAGATGCTGATTTGTTTTATGATGAAAATGGTAAACCCCATTTAAAAGATGGAAATAAGATTTCAATAACCCACTCAGGTCAATTTACCGGAATCATTGTGAGTAAAGAAAAAGAGGTAGGTATTGATATTGAGAGGCAACGTGATAAGATTTTGAGAATTGCCCATAAATTTACCCCTATTGCAGAATATAAAACCATTGCTAATTCAGATGCGCTTATTCGTAAACTTACCGTGGTTTGGGGATGTAAAGAGTCATTGTATAAAATTTATGCTGAAAAAGGGCTGAGCTTTTTACATCATATTGATATTAAAGATTTTTCACTCTCAGATTCCACCACTACCGGGGAAGTCATTTATCAAGGAAAACAAACACATTTTGATATTAATTTTCTTGAATTTGAAAGATTTACCTGTGTGTATGCTATTCGCTTAGACGATAACAAATAGTATTTTTAACGTCAACAAATTAAATCGATGGATATATCTGTAGAATTAACTTTTTCTCCTTTGCAAAATGATTTTGAGGAGCACATTATCAATTTTATTAAAAAATTACGTGATTCAGGACTTACCATATTAGAAAACCCTTTGAGCACTCAGGTTTATGGAAATTATGATCTTGTGATGAAAATATTGCAAACAGAAATAAGGACCGCTTTTGAATTGATGGATAAGGGCTTGTTGTTTATGAAAATTGTCAAATCTGACCGAAGCGAATATGAACCACATTTTTGATTTTTTTCTTGAGCCATATCGCGCTGCTTCGGCTTTTGATATATCGTTAGAAGTTTTAGCTGTTGTTTTTGGTATTCTTAGTGTAATTTATGTCAGAAAAGAGAATATTTGGGCATATCCTACGGGTATCGTAAGTACTGTACTTTACGTTTACATATGCTATAAGTTTACTTTATTTGGCGATCTAATAATCAATATATATTATACCTTATTAAGTATTTATGCATGGTATCAATGGACAAGATTGATCAAAGGGAGGCCTATTGAAATTTCGAAAGCTAATAGAAAGGATTGGCAATTGACTTCGCTAATTTTTATAGTAACGGCTACTTTTATCGTACTAGTTTATTTATATTTCAACAGATTTGATAGGTTAACTGATTATTTCGATACTTTTACTACGGGTGTTTTTTTCGCAGCTATGTGGTTGCAAGCATACAAAAAAATTGAGCATTGGATTTTATGGATAATCGGAAATGTAGTATCTGTTCCTCTTTATTTTATTAAAGGTCTTGGGTTTACTGGACTGCAGTTTATGATATTTCTAGTTCTAGCATATTTGGGTTATAAAGAATGGAAAAAAAGCTTAAACAAGAACCATCAGATATTATAAGAATAGTATTGTTTGGCCCTGAATCGACAGGAAAAACTACGCTTTCAGAACAATTAGCGCGCCATTATAATACTGTTTGGGTACCTGAATATGCTCGAGAATATCTTCAAAATAAATGGAATAACGAGCGTAAAACATGTGAACCACATGATTTATTACCAATTGCAGAGGGTCAAATTAAAATGGAAAATCAACTTGCAAAAAAAGCAACTGAAATTTTGATTTGTGATACTGATTTGTTAGAAACCAAAGTGTATTCAGAAGCGTATTATGTAGGGCATTGTAATCCCATATTAGAGCGTTATGCCCTTGAGAATACCTATGATCTTTATTTATTGACCAATATTGATATTCCTTGGGAAAAAGACGACCTCAGAGACAAACCTAATGAACGTGAACGAATGTTTGGGTATTTCAAAGAGACCTTAGAAAGGTACAATCGAAATTTTGTTACATTGAGTGGCAATAAGCGTACTAGGTTAGAAAACGCGGTAAAACATATTGATAAAATACGCATCAAAAAAGCATGATTTCAACCTCAGAATTACAAAGTTTAGCTGACAAAGGAATTTCAGCTAAAAAAGTAAACCAACAGCTCGCCACATTTAAAGAAGGTATCCCTTTTGTGAATTTAAAACATGCAGCCGTCATCAATAATGGAATTTTAAAGTGTACAGAAGATGAAATTTCAAACTATATAACAATTTTTGACGGCGCAAAAGAAAAACTGAATCTTTTAAAATTTGTGCCTGCTTCTGGTGCTGCTTCTAGAATGTTTAAAGCTTTATTCAATTTTTTAGAGGACTATGATTTCAACAAAGAAAGTTTAGAAACTTATCTTGAAAGAACAGATAATTTATCAATTGAAATTTTTTCTAACGGACTCAAAAATTTCCCTTTTTACGACATGGTACAATCAGCAATTGATGGAAATTTTTCATCAAAAGGTGAAGAAGTTTATGTCTTTATTAAAAAATTATTGAGTCATGATGGTTTTAATTACGGCTTTTATCCGAAGGGACTTTTGCCATTTCATTTGTATAAAGACCATACTGAAACTCCCTTTGAAGAACATTTGAAAGAAGGGGCGAAATATGCAAAATCAAATGGCACATCAAAGCTACATTTTACCATTTCAGAACAACATACAGAAATGTTTGCCATTGAATTTGAAAAGGCAAATAAGCGTGTTGCCTATTCAACAAATACAGATTTTCAAATAAGTTATTCTAACCAAAAACCGTCTACTGATACTATTGCAGTTAATATAGACAATACACCATTTAGAAATGCAGATGGGTCTTTGCTTTTTAGACCTGGGGGTCATGGGGCTTTGATTGAAAACTTAAATGAACAAGATGCAGATATAGTATTTATTAAGAATATTGATAATGTAGTGGTGCCTGCACATTATAATCATGTTACCCAAAGTAAAAAGTTGTTAGCTGGGGTATTACTACAAGTTCAAAAACAGGCATTCTCTTATGCCAAAGAGCTAGAGAATGAAGAAGTAAATGAAGACCTTCTCAATGAAGTTGAACGTTTTTTAGTGAACAAATTAAATGTTCGATTTTCTAAAGAATTTTCAAGCGGATCTTTAGTTGAAAAGAAAAATAGTATAACCAAAAAAATAAACAGACCCATTCGTGTTTGCGGAATGGTCAAAAATGAAGGCGAGCCAGGAGGAGGTCCTTTTTGGATCAGCGATTTGAAAGAAAACGTTTCACTACAAATAATTGAATCCGCTCAAATAGATACTACTATTGAGTCACAATTAAATATTTTGAAAGATGCAACGCATTTTAACCCAGTTGATTTAGTTTGTGGTATTCGAAATTATAAGGGCGAAAAGTTTAACCTTATTGATTTTGTGGATCATAAACAAGGGTTTATCACACAAAAAACAAAAGATGGTAAAGCCTTGAAAGCTCTAGAATTACCTGGCCTATGGAATGGTGCCATGGCGTTTTGGAATACCATTTTTGTTGAGGTACCTCTTGAAACTTTCAATCCGGTTAAAACAGTGAATGATTTGTTGAAATCTACACATCAAGTTTCATAACTGTTTTATTTTATTTTTTTCTATAAAATTTCAAGTCTTAAATGTACATTTGCGGCATCTCAAAGGGGTGCTAAGTTTTGAAACTGGATTAAGTGAATCTTAAAATAAGTTCAAAATGAAGCTGAGATTATACCCAATGAACCTGGGCGGGTAATGCTGCTAAGGGACGGACGAGACAAAAAGGTCTTGCAGACCTTTTTGTTGAGTAGCGAGATGAAGCGCTGGCAACTTAATTGTAGCTAACGGCATCTTTACTAGGGTAGCAAATAGCTAATAAATCAATTTTAACTTAGAATAATAGCCCCTTTTATTCGTAACTAAATAATAGTACGAATGAAATTTTTTGTTTCCACCTTTATCTTTTTAGTATTTAGTTCGATGCTCTGCGCTCAACAAAAAACAGACTCATTAGAAGGCAAAAAGGTTGTCTTAGATGAGGTATTTGTATCGGCTCTAAGAGTAACGAATGAAACACCAGTTACCTTTTCCAATTTAACAAAAGAGCAAATCAAACCCAGAAATTTGGGTCAAGATATTCCTATTATAATGAATTTCTTACCCTCAGTTGTCACAACCTCTGATGCGGGTGCTGGTATTGGTTATACCGGAATTAGAGTGCGTGGTAGTGATGCCACAAGAGTGAATGTAACCATTAACGGAATTCCCTATAATGACGCTGAATCACATGGTACATTTTGGGTAAACATGCCTGATTTTGCATCTTCAACTGAAAGTTTGCAACTGCAACGTGGGGTAGGAACTTCTACTAACGGTGCAGGTGCTTTTGGCGCAAGTTTAAACATTTTAACTGATGCTTTTTCTGAGGAAGCTTATGGCCAAATTTCTTCTTCAATAGGTAGTTTTAAAACACTTCGAAATAATTTGAAATTTAGTACGGGTTTGCTCAATGACCATATCGAGATTTCAGGAAGGCTCTCTCGAATTACATCTGATGGATACGTTGATCGCGCTTCTTCTCAATTAGAATCTTACTTTTTACAAGGAGCCTATAAAGACCATTATACTTTAATTAAGGCACTGCTATTTGGAGGTCATGAAATAACGTATCAATCATGGTTTGGTGTTGATGCCGCTACATTAGAATCTGATCGAACTTTTAATTCGGCAGGAATACATACAGATGAAAATGGTGTTACCCAATTCTATGACAAAGAAGAAGACAATTACAAACAGGATCACGCTCAGCTATTATGGAATCAAAAGCTCAGCTCGAATTGGAGTACGAATATCGCGCTTCACTTTACGCGAGGTAGGGGTTATTTTGAACAATTTAGAGAAGACGATGATTTTGATACCTATGGTTTTACACCAATAAATGTTGATGGGGTTGATGTAAATACTACTGATTTGATTCGACGCCGTTGGTTAGATAATGATTTTTACGGAACTGTTTTTTCGGCTAACTACATAAAAGATAAACTTAATTTGATTATTGGCGGTGGTTATAACAAATATGAAGGTGATCATTTTGGAGAAGTTATCTGGGCACGTTTTGCAAGTACAAGTAATATTCGCGATCGCTACACTGAGGATAATTCTGTAAAGACTGATTTTAATGTTTACGCAAAAGCCAATTATAATCTCGATGATAAATGGAGTCTCTATGGTGATTTACAAATTAGAGCAGTAGCCTATCAAGCTAACGGAGAAGATACAGGATTGGTTGATGACACATTTAATTTCTTTAACCCCAAAGCAGGGGTAACCTATGATTTGAATCCAAACAATAACTTTTATTTTTCGTTTGCTGTTGCCAATAGAGAACCTAATCGAAACGATTATGAAAATGGAAATCCTGAACCAGAAAGATTAAATGATTTTGAACTAGGCTGGCGTTATGTTTCTTCTAAAATGCAAATCAGCACGAATGCCTATTTTATGGATTATAAAAATCAATTGGTACTTACGGGCGAGCTAAATGATGTTGGGGCGCCCTTACGTGAAAATGTTGGCGATAGCTTTCGTTTAGGGCTTGAAATAGATGCAAATGTGCAACTGGGGAGTAAGTTTCAGTGGAGCCCAAATGTGGCCTTGAGTTCTAACAAGAATCGCGATTTTGTTTTTGAAAGAGATGGGGTACTTGAAGAACTAGGTAATACCAATATTGCTTTTTCTCCGAACCTAATTATAGGAAATAGACTGGCATATGTACCCAATGAAAATTTTCAGGTTTCAGCCTTAACAAAATATGTTGGTAAGCAATACATGGGTAATATTGACTCTGAAGTTTCTGTGTTAGATGCCTATTCACAAACTGATTTAAACATGCAGTATGTGATTGAATTTGAATCTGTATTAAAAAGTGTCACGTTTTCTGCTTTAGTGAATAATGTTTTTAATTCACTATTTGAATCAAACGGTTTTTTCTTCACTTTTGATGATGATTTTTCGAATCCAGGAGTTATTACAACTATTGAAGGTGCCGGATTTTATCCGCAAGCAGGGACTAATTTCTTACTAGGGGCAACATTTCGATTTTAGTTGGAAATAATAACTGAATTACCATTTAGAGTGGCACGGTATTCTAGCATGTCAAAAAAGCGATTGCCATTATCGGGTCGGTTAAACATCTGGCCTGTAAAAAGGCTGTAGGTATAGTCTTCACATGAACAAGTTGCTACTTGACCCGTAAAGGTCATTGTTGAACATTGATTAGGGGCATGGTTTGGGCAACTCGCTTCAAACACACGAAATTGATCAAAACCTGACTTAATGACGAAAGCACCTCGGGTTCCTACTTGTTCATTCGCTATATAAACAACATTGCCAATGGTATTCAACGGACTATATAAGGGTAGATTCAGGTTGAGCTCAAAAGAAAAACCGACTTCTTGTAAAAATGGATTTCTATTTGTGTTTTGCTTATCACAAGCCAATAAACATATCAATAAAATAAGGCCCAAAATCTTTTTCATAGTGTTTTTTCAAAACTAATTTCTGAAACAAAATTGATCAAAAATTCTTTATATTTGTCTTAATCCTCTCTTAAAAAGCCAAGATTAATGGCAACTGCAGAGGATTTTCCTATTTATTAAACGAGTATATCATGAGTAACGTATCTTATTATACCGCAGAAGGGCTTAAAAACTTAAAGGATGAATTAAATCATCTTCGTGATGTAGAACGCCCAAAAGCTTCTCAAGCTATTGCAGAAGCGCGTGATAAAGGCGATTTATCTGAAAATGCCGAATATGATGCCGCTAAAGAAGCACAAGGACTTTTAGAAATGAGAATTTCTAAAATGGAAGAAACACTTGCTAATGCACGTTTAATTGATGAGTCACAATTAGACACCTCAAAGGTTTTAGTGCTTTCAACAGTTAAGTTGAAGAATCAATTGAACGGAATGGAGATGAGTTACACCCTTGTAGCTGAAAGTGAAGCCGATTTAAAAACAGGAAAAATATCTGTTAATTCCCCTATCGGCAAGGGTCTTTTAGGAAAAGAAGTGGGCGATGTTGCAGAAATTAAAGTTCCTAATGGTACTTTGAAATTTGATATATTAGAAATAACGCGATAGTCTAATCTTTAAGCTTAATGCCTTCCATATTTACAAAAATCATAAAAGGAGAAATTCCTTGCTACAAAATAGCAGAGAATGATGACTTTTTTGCGTTTTTAGATATTAATCCTAAT
>CAZKQM010000023.1:0-29121 GCA_964554895.1 uncultured Maribacter sp.
AAGCATTAAAAATAGTCCTGTAAATATTGAAATGATAATAGCGTTGTTATAGAGATCTTTATGATTTTTATATTTGGTAAAAAGCATTGAAATATAGGCCCCAAAAGTGGCGTAACCAAACCAAGGTATAATTGTAAAGACCGAGCCATATTTAGGAGTTACGTAATTCGCAAGAGCAATGTGCAGCATTTCAAACTTCAAGTTTGCATACAGCGGTTCAAAAAGAAAAATGAAAAAACCCGTAACCAAAAGCAGGTATTTGAAAAGTGATTTATTTAGGCTGTAGCTAAAAAGGTAAAAAACGATGATACCCAATAATGAAAGTCCGATACAATGCAGTACATCAACCAAAAAGAAGGTGTTGTACAATTTACCTTCTAATAATCCCCCTAAGTTTAGACGTAATAGATAGGCTATTATAAGTAGTTCAATTCCACGTTTAAGCCCTTTTTTTACTCTTGGGTTTTTGAATCCCTCCTGAGGTACGCGCACCAATAAGTAGGTAAATATAAAACCCGATACCGTAAAAAAAACGGGTGCTGTCATACCTCTAAAGTATTTCCAAACTAGATAAAAGGTGTTAGCGGGGTCTGTTAAACTGTGGTTAAGTAAACCGTCAATAAAATGACCTTGAAGCATCATTAAAATGGCCCATGCACGTACGGCATCTATAAAAAATAATCTATTTGATTTTTTATCCAATGTGCTAACTTTGTTTCTCAGTGTTTTTCTTTGCAGTTTGGCTATAACTTCAAAGAACGAAATTAGCTAATTTCTATTTGAAAGACCGCTCTTTTCGAATAAGCAAATGAGAACTTAGTACCTTTGAAGTGTGTTAACCGAATTTAAATCAAATATTGATAAACATCTTTACCAAAAGCCTTTTCTTTTGGCATGTAGTGGTGGGTTAGATAGCGTTGTTCTAGCACATTTATGCGAGCGTGCACATTTAGATTTTCATGTGGCTCATTGTAATTTTAATTTAAGAGGTAAAGAAAGCGATGGCGATGCAATTTTTGTAAAAAACTTAGCGAGTACTTTAAATAAAAAATATCACATAACTAACTTTAATACAATTGATTATGTAAAAAAAAATAAAGTTTCTATTGAAATGGCTGCTCGCGAGCTTAGGTATGATTGGTTTGCTAAAATAATGAAGGAAAATGCACTTGATTTTTTAGTGACTGCCCATCATGCTGATGATGATTTAGAAACCTTTTTAATCAATCTTTCTAGAGGAACGGGTATAGACGGTTTAAAAGGAATTCCCTCAAAAACAGATGGCATTTGTAGGCCTTTGTTGGCATTTTCGCAAAAAGAAATTCTTCAGTACGCGAAAAAGAAGAAGCTGCAATGGCGAGAGGATAGTTCGAATGCAGATACCATACATTTAAGAAATCAAATTCGTCATGAGGTAGTACCGCAATTGAAAAAAATAGGTCCTGCTTTTTTAAAAAATTTCAAAAAGACCCAAGAATATTTGGCTGATTCAAAGGTCATTCTTGATAATCATGCTGAGGCATTAAAATCAAGACTGTTTCATCAAAAAAAAGGACTCATTCACGTATATATTGATGATTTAAATGCTTTGCAGCCCCAAAAAGCATACCTGCATCTACTTTTTAAAGAATATGGTTTTACAGCTTGGGATGATATTTTGGCGCTCTTAACTGCAATGAGTGGTAAGGAAGTTCATTCTAAAACGTACAGATTAGTGAAAAACAGAGATAGTTTGATTTTAGATAAGGTAGAAACTAAATACAACAAACGTTACGTTATTAATAAAGAACAAGAAAGTATCGAAGTTCCTATAAAAATGAGCATTGAAAAGGTTGATGATATTGGAGCGCAAGCAAAACAAATAGTATATGTAGATAAAGATTCGCTAAATTTCCCACTTGTGTTGCGTAAATGGGAAAAAGGCGACTACTTTTATCCTATAGGAATGAAAGGAAAGAAGAAGCTTTCGAAGTATTTCAAAGATGAAAAAATTGATATCGTTTCAAAAGAAAAGCAATGGTTGCTTTGTTCTGGTAATGATATAGTTTGGGTAGTTGGCAAGCGAGCTGATGAAAGGTTTAAGGTTACCCCAACGACAAAGAAAATGGTATGCCTAACATGTATAGATTAAAACATAGTTTTCTTACTCTAGTATTCTTTTTTGGTTTAAGTGCCGTTGCTCAAACCGATGATGAACCTGTGAAGTGGTCGCAAGAAGTACGTGATCTTGGAAATAATGAATATGAACTAATCTTTAAAGCTTCTATCTATGAAGGTTGGCACTTGTATTCGCAGCATACACCTGATGGTGGCGCATTTCAAACAGAGTTCAATTTTGAAGGTTTAGATGTTGATTTTACAAAAGTAGGTGCTACCAAAGAGAGTAAAACCTATACAGGTTTTAGTGAAATATTTGGAGTTGATGAAATCTTCTTTAAAGATAAGGGTAAATTCACCCAGCGCATAAAATTGTTGAACACTGATGTTAGGCAAATAGATGCGAATGTTTCCTATCAAGTTTGTAGTGACGAAGTCTGTATTCCGGGGTATTTTGATTTTAATTTTGCCCTAGATGGTGGCGAGGCTAAGCTAAGTACAAAGACCGTTGATGCCCGCAGTCTTGAGATGACAGAGGCCTTGAAACTCAATTTAAAAAACAAAACTCTGTTAACCCAAGGGGTACAAGCCTTGGATAATGATTCAGGACTTTGGGGTATTTTTGGTTTAGGTTTTTTAGGGGGCTTAATTGCGCTATTGACTCCTTGTGTTTTTCCGATGATTCCGTTGACCGTATCATTTTTTACCAAACAATCAGAGAATCGTTCAAAAGGAATTTTCAATGCACTATTGTACGGCTTTTTTATTATTTTAATTTATTTTTTGTTGAGTCTGCCGTTTCATTTATTTGATTCTATAGATTCACAAATATTGAATACTATCGCCACAAATACGTGGTTAAATATCGCATTCTTTGCCATTTTTATCTTTTTCGCCTTTTCATTCTTTGGATATTACGAACTAACCTTGCCGAGTTCTTGGGGAAATAAAATGGATTCTGCCTCAAGTAAAATAGGAGGTTCTATCGGCATCTTTTTTATGGCATTAACTCTAGCCATTGTTTCTTTCTCATGTACGGGTCCAATATTAGGCCTATTGTTAGGAGGAACAGTTTTGTCAGAAGGCGATTTAGCTACGAATCTTTCTGCGGCGATTACCGGTTTCGGTTTTGCCTTAGCATTGCCTTTCGCCCTTTTTGCATTGTTTCCTTCTTTGTTAAACGCATTGCCAAAATCAGGTGGGTGGATGACAACGGTTAAAGTAGTTTTAGGTTTTGTAGAATTAGCCTTTGCCTTTAAATTTTTATCAAATGCTGATTTAGTAGGGCATTGGGGTATTTTGAAACGAGAAATTTTTATAGGTATATGGTTGGTTTTGGCGCTTTTATTGACCCTATACTTATTTGGGGTGTTTAGATTTCCGCATGACGGACCCAAACAGAAATTATCTTTGGGAAGAAAATTTACTGGGGTTCTGAGCATGATGTTCACGATTTATTTAGGACTAGGTCTTGCACAAATGACCGATTTAAAATTATTAAGTGGTTTGTTGCCTCCTGATTTTTATAGCGTTTATGAAAAAGAAAGTGATTGCCCCTTAGGTTTAGATTGTTATAAAGAATTTGACGCTGGCTTACAAGAAGCAAAAAAACAAAACAAGCCTATTTTACTTGATTTCACTGGATGGGCCTGTGCCAATTGTAGAAAAATGGAAGAAAATGTATGGAGCGAAGCAGATATATATCCCATTATAAAAGATGATTTTATATTGATTTCTCTATATATTGATGACCGTGCAGCACTTTCATCCGAAGATCAGTTCAACTTTCAATATGAATCTGGTCGTGTTAAAACGATAGAAACCATAGGGCAGAAGTGGGGTACTTTTCAAACCGTTAATTTTAATGCCGCATCGCAACCCTATTATGTTTTACTTTCTCCTGATTTGGAAGTATTGAATTCAGCAATTTCTACTACAGATGCTGAAACCTATTTTAACTGGTTAAACACTGGACTTCAGAACCTTACCAAAACAAAGTAGTACAAGGTTAAAATCTCTAGTCACACATTCTTTTATAATTCTTCAAATAGCCATATCTTAAAGGGCTAAAGATATTATTTTGAAAATAGTAAGAAGATTAGGAAGAATTCTATTAGGTCTGGCCCTTATTTTAGGGGTGGCATGGTTGGTTGCCAAAAGTGTTTTAAAGCCTGAATATGATGGCGAAAAAGAGATGAAAGGCCTTTCGTCAGATGTCACTGTTCATTATGATACCTATGGTATTCCGCATATATATGGCAGTAATGAAAAAGATGCTTTTAGTGCTTTAGGCTATGTACATGCTCAAGATAGACTATGGCAGATGGAATTGCTCCGAAGAATAGGTCGTGGTGGACTCTCAGAGATTTTTGGTAGAGATGTTTTAGAAACAGATCGTTTCTTTTTAGCATTAGGTATTGATGATACTTCACAAAGAGCCATAGCTAATTTAGATACCAATTCTCAAGCAGCTCAGCTATCGCAGGCGTATTTAGACGGTATCAATCAATTTATTGAAGAAGGGCCAACACCTGTGGAATATTATTTAACCGGACTCGATAAAACGCCTTTTACACAAATTGATGTATACAATACTATGGGCTATATGGCATTTAGCTTTGCACAAGCCCACAAAACAGATCCTTTACTTTCTGAGATAAGATCAAAATTAGGCGCTGAATATTTAAAAGACTTAGAAATTGATATTGACCCGAATTCAACGGTACTTCAATCAACTTTGGTAAAAGACGGTAATGCACCTAAAGTGACCATGTCGGTGTCAGTGCACAAGACTTTAGAAAGTTTAGCAATTCCTTTATTTGAGGGCAGTAATAGTTGGGTTATCGGACCTGAAAAAACCAAAAACGGAAAAGTCATTTTTGCAAATGATCCGCATATTGGTTTTGCGCAGCCCTCAGTTTGGTATGAAGCACATGTAGTTACCCCAACCTACGAAAAGTACGGTTACCATCTAGCGGGGGTACCCTTTGCTTTATTGGGGCATGATAGAAATTTGGCCTATGGCATGACTATGTTTGAAAACGATGATATTGATTTTTATTATGAAGAGCAACACCCATCAGATACTACCAAATACAAAAATGGTACTGATTGGGCTACCTATGAAATTGTTGAAAAAAGCATAAAAATAAAAGGAGAAGATGATGACATATTTAAATTTAAAAAGACCGTAAACGGTCCGGTTTTAAACAATATTGCTCGACAAATAAATGGCGACCGCCCTATCAGTATGTCTTGGGTGTACACAGAAGTTGAAAGTCAAGTTATGGATGCTCTTTACGGTATAAGCCATGCCAAGAATATAGAAGAGTTTCAAGTTCCACTTCAAAAAATTCATGCACCAGGATTAAATATCATGTATGGTGATGCAGAAGGGAATGTAGCTTGGTGGGCGACTGCAAAATTATTTAATGTACCTGATTCTGTGCGCACCAAATTTATTCATGAGCCAGGTAAAGGTTTTGGTTTGGGAAGAGAATATTTGTCCTTTTCTAAAAATCCGCAAGCCATTAACCCGAGTAATCATTTTGTTTATTCAGCCAATAATCAACCTGACTCTGTTGGTGGCAGGTATTTTCCAGGCTATTATTTACCCGAAAATAGAGCTAAACGTATTGTGAAACTTTTAGAGCCAAAAAGTGATTGGGATCAAAAGGCAGTCGGTAAAATGATTACTGACGTAACCTCATCAGTTAACCCATCCATAGTAACATCACTTGCTAAATCACTTGATTTAGAAGCCCTTTCTGAGAGTCAAATTGAACTTTTAGATGAATTAAACGCATGGCAAGGCGATTACCCTATTGAAAGTATAGCAGGGAGTATGTATCATCAATGGACGCATTTAATGCTCAAAAACACTTTGAAAGATGAGTTAGGTGCGCGTTTGTTTTCTGAAATACAAACTACACATTTTTACAAGCGAATGATTGCACCCATGGCGGTAAATTCAAATTCAGTTTGGTGGGATGATATCGCCACTAAAGATGTCGTTGAAACTCAAGCAGAGATTATTCAAAAGTCATTTATTGAAGCCTATGGATCACTTCAAAAAGAATTTGGAGATGACTTTACTGATTGGAAATGGGGCAAGGTGCATAGCCTAGAACATGGGCACCCTATTGGGCAAGTAGGTGGTTTGTTGCGAAAATTTTTTAATGTGGGTCCGTTTCCCGTCATGGGCACCACTGAGGTGATCAATAATTTAAGTTTTAGAAATAACGGAAGTGTGTATTATCATGTGAGTTCTGGTCCGTCAACAAGAAGGGTAATTGATTTTTCCGATGTTGCCAATAGTATCAGTATTCTACCCACTGGCCAATCAGGGAACCCTTTTAGTGAACATTATGATGACCAGGCAGAACTTTTTGTGAACGGAGAATTCCGAAAAATGATGATGGATAAAGATGCTATTATAAAAGAATCGAAATCACAGTTAAAATTTTTACCGGCAACATCTCATTAATTTTTTCTATATTAAACCGTAGTATTCTAGCAATATCAGGTAGATAGCCTAAAACCCTTTGAACATTTATATTGAATATGAAAAAGGCTTTATTATTTTTAAGTATTCTTTTTACATTTCAATTTCTTAGTGCTCAAAATGATACTATTCAAGTGTCAGGCAGCACTCAGAATTCATTGAAAACGGCCTTACTTCAATTAGAATCTAAGTCAGGTTTTCTTTTTTTCTTCGATGAAAATTGGTTGCATGATATACCGGTAACTGCGAATATCTCTAATCTAGAATTATCTGAAGCATTAGATGAATTATTTAAAGATACTTCGCTTAACTATTACATTTTAAATGACGAAAAAAGAGTCATTTTGATTCAAAATGCAGTCATTTATGATGCTTTGCCTAAAGGCTTTTTTGGGCGTACAGATTCATTACAAAACACAAGTGTTACCCAATACCAAGAACAAGCAGCCACTCCTGTATTTTATGATAGTAAAGGCGAAAAAGGGAAAAAGAAATATCCCGTAGTTCGTTTGGGTAAAACAGATAAAAGTAAACTGAAATCAGCGTATATTCTTGAAGGGCGAGCGATAAACGCCCGAACAAAGGAGCGCATTCCTGACCTTGCTATACGCGTCGCCGGAAGTAATAAAGTAGTGGTTACTGATGCGAACGGAAATTTTAGTATTGAACTTCCTTCAGGCTACAATCGAATTAGGGTATCTGCCATGGGCATTGCGAACACTGAAAGAGAACTATTACTTTATAGCGATGCTTCTTATGATTTTGAATTTGAAGAAAGTCTTGAACAACTTGAAGAGGTAATTGTTGCCGCTGATGCGATAAGAAATGTAAAAGAAACGGCTACTGGAACTGAAAAAATTGATTTAGAAGAATCAAAAAATATTCCGTTGGTATTAGGTGAACGTGATTTATTACAAGTGGCTAAGGCACTTCCGGGTATTTCTTCAGCAGGTGAAGGGGCCTCTGGTTTAAACGTAAGGGGCGGTAAAACCGATCAAAATTTGGTGCTTTTAGATGATGCTGTGATTTACAACCCAACACACTTTTTCGGACTATTTCAAGCATTAAATCCGTTTACAACAAAGGGCGTTGAAATTTATAAAGGAACCTTACCTATTGAACATGGGGGTAGGTTGTCTTCCCTTTTTGATATCCGTTCAAAAGATGGTAATGTTGAAAAAATCGCTGGCGAAGGATCAATTGGTCCGGTAACCGGAAATCTGGCTTTAGAATTTCCAATTAAAAAAGATACCTCATCATTAATAGTGGGTGGGCGAGGAGCCTATGCTAACTATATTTTAAAGTCTTTAGATGATCCTGCCTTGAATAACAGTTCAGCTTCGTTTTATGATGGGATTATCAAGTATAATCATAAAATCAATGAAAAGAATGAACTAAGAGCAACAGCCTATTACAGTCGTGATGCTTTTAGTATTACCTCAGATTCTTTGTATCAATACAGTAATCGTTTGGCATCTGTACGTTGGGATAAAAGAATTAGTGACAAGACATCAAGTGCTTTGGTTGTTCAAAATAGTGACTACCGCTTCGGTATCGATTTTGAAAATTTGTCAAATGCAAGTTTCGATTTGAATTACGGTATTTCAGAAACTGGCCTTCGTTATAAGTTGAAAACGAATCTACATGAAAACCAAAGCTATAATTTCGGGCTCTCGGCAAAACTATACAATGTTAATCCGGGAAGTATAGAACCCTTAGGCGCTCAATCAGATGTAGTACCAAAGTTTATTCAAAAAGAAAGGGCTTTAGAAGCAGCCTTATTTATAGGCGACACCTACGATATTTCAGATAAATTTTCTTTAGAAGGTGGATTGCGTTATAACTTTTTTGCTGCCCTGGGGCCTAAAATTGAACGCTCTTATGCGCCTGGTTTTCCAATCAATGATGCTACCCTTCAATCCACCACCGATTTTGGTAGTGGCGAGATTATTAAAACCTACGGTGGCCTAGAAGGAAGAGTGTCAGCACGTTATTTACTAGGTGAAAATTTGTCTCTAAAAGCGAGTCTGAATAATGCCTTTCAATATATTCACACGCTTTCAAATAACACCACCGTTTCGCCCATTGATACCTGGAAGTTATCTGATTTAAACATCAAACCTCAAAATGGGTATCAGGCCTCAATAGGCGTGTATAATAATTTTAATGACAATATGTATGAATTCAGCATTGAAAGCTATTACAAGCTGCTTAATAATGTTACTGATTTCAAAACAGGAGCTGATTTATTACTTAATGATAATGTTGAAACAGAAATTATTCAAGGTCAAGGAAAAGCGTTTGGCGTTGAGCTGTTGTTGAAGAAAAATCGAGGAGATTTTAATGGTTGGTTGGCGTATACTTACTCAAGATCTTTTTACAAATTTGATAGTCAATTTAATGAAGAACGCATTAATAATGGCGAATTTTTTCCTTCAAATTTTGACAAACCACATGATGTTAGTTTTATAACAAATTATAAGCTCACAAGAAGGTTTAGTTTCTCAGGAAACTTTGTGTATCAAACAGGTAGACCTGTGACTTTTCCTGTGGGAACCTTTAGATTTAATAATGCTGATTTTGTTGCCTTTAGTAACAGAAATGAATTTAGAATACCTGATTTTTTCAGATTAGATTTAGGTCTAAATATTGAAGGAAATCACAAAAAGAATAAGCTAGCGCATAGCTTTTTTACAATCTCAGTTTATAATGTTCTAGGAAGAAATAATCCATACTCAGTATTTTTTGTAACAGAAGAAGGCGAGGTTAAGGCATTGCAAAGTTCAATTTTTGCAATACCCATACCTTCAATAACATATAATTTTAAGTTTTAATTGGTTTGCTAAAAAATGTAGTGCAAAGTTTAAAAATACATAAAGGTGTTTGTTTGATTGGCCTATTTGGCATAGCGATGAGGTGTGTTGAAATTTTTGATGCGCAAACCAAAGAATTTGAAGATATTTTGGTGGTTAATGCAATGCTTACTGATGAAGTTAAAAGGCATGCTGTACCGTTTTAGGAAATAATATAAAACCAAATTTTTGGATTGAATGATAAAATACATATTTAAAATACTTATCCTTTTTATCGCACTTAACGCCTGTGTTGAGGAGTTAGACGTGAATTTTGGAGGCGAAAATGAATTGCCCAATATTTTGATCGTTGAGGCCACCATAACTGATGAATTTAAGTTTCATGAAATTCGCTTGAGTAGGGTAGATTCTTTAACTGATTTAGGTGTAGATCGGGTTATAAATCCTTTTGGTATTGGTGTGCCAGCTGATTCGTTAAATCTTGATTTAGTGCCACACGAAGAAAATGCGCAAGTACGTATTCAAGTTTCTGATGGCAGTGAAATTTCATTTATAGAAGGTGCTCCGGGTAGTTATATTTCTTCAGAACAGTTTAAAGCAGAAGAGGGTTTAACTTATGAGTTAATTGTAAATACCGCAGATAACCGCAATTTTAATTCCAATGCCATGCAAATTGAAGGTACTGCAACTATAGCCGATATTTATGCTGAAAAAGTACAGTTGTCAGATGGTGGCGAAGGCGTTGAAATATTTATAGATAACAACCCAATTAGTGGTGCCACGGGTAATTTAAGGTTTACCTATGATGAAACCTATAAAATTATAGCCCCAAATTGGAATTCTAATGAATTTATTTTGACCAATTATGACCCTTGTGGTTTACCAGTAATTACCTATGATTTAGAAATACGAGAAAGAACTGAAGAGGCACGTGTTTGCTTTGGTAATGAAGGTTCGCCGAACGTGATTCTTAATGATAATAATCTTAATGATAATGGTAGTTTGAATCGTTTTTCGATACAGGTTTTAGGGCAGGGTAATTTTAAAATTTCGCATCGCTACAGTATTGAGGTTAGTCAATTAGTTATTGGGGCACAGTCTTTTGGGTTTTATGAAAAACTCAATAATTTTAGTCAAAACGGAAGTGTTTTTTCTCAAATTCAACCTGGTTTTTTAGAGGGAAATATAGCTTCTAGTGACGGTGTTGAAGGTTCGGTAATTGGGTTTTTTGATGTGGCATCAGTTTCTAAAAAACGCTTGTTTTTTAATTTCACAGATTTTTTTCCTGATGCACCTTTACCAGATTACCCATTGAATTGTGTAGAATCATCTTCGCCTGAAGATCATATTTCATTTTGTTTTACAGGTCCTAATATGAATGATTGCCCTACATCAATTATCGAAAGAGTTAATATTAATAATATAACCTATACGGGCGAAAATTCTGAAAGTTTAGGGTTATGTCCTGGGCCCTATGCCTATGTGCCCATTGTTTGTGGCGATTGTAGAATTCTAGGCAGTAATGTTCAACCTGAATTTTGGACAGAAGAATAAGCGTTTATGAAAAAAAGAAGTTTTTTAGTCATAGCTTTTTTACTCCATCTAGTTTTGGGGTGGTCGCAGTATGTAATACAGTCAAATGAAGAGTTATTGCCCTTAGAAAAGGTGCCTCAAGAAAAAGTTTTTCTAGCACATACAGGACCGGTAATTTTTTCTGGGGAATATTTATACTACAGTTTTTATTGTTTTAATGCACAAACAAACCGTAGAAGTAATATCAGTAAAATGGGCTATGTGGCCTTCGTTAATGAAGAAAAGCAATACGTTTTTGAGCAAAAAATAAGGTTAGATATTGGCCTAGGGCAAGGCGAATTCTTTGTAACTACTGATATTCCGTCAGGTAATTACAAATTGTTAGGATATACCCATTGGATGAAAAATAATGGACTCTCTCAAGTGTATCAAGAGAATATAACGGTTATAAATCCGTATCATGTAAATCAAAGTCCCTTACTACAATCAACTGCTAAAGACGCTTCAATAGCTGAAACATCACAAAGTGTGGTGTCGAATACAGTTAATACCCCGCTTCAAATTGAATTTGAAGAAAAAGAATACATCCAAAGAGAAAAAATAAAACTCTCAATAGTCAATTATAAGGGCAATTTGGGTAAGGGTACCTATACCATACGAGTTCAGAAAAAAGAGGAAATATCGCATAGCGCTTCAACTCGAGCCGAAGTATTTGCTACAAGGTATATGAACGCTGCAAAGAAAATAAATAAGCGAAAAGGCGATAGTATATTTCTGCCTGAACAGCGTGGAGAACTCTTATTTGGTACGGTTACGAAAAAAGAAAGTAAAGAAGCTTTAAGTGGTACGCCGGTGGTTATTTCTTTTCCGGGTAAGGAGTTTATTTTAAAATATGCGACAACTGATGCCTCTGGAAATTTTTATGCCTACATGAAAAAACCGTACACCTCAACTGAGCCCATATTTCAAATTGACGATGAAAGTGAGGACTATGTCATTGAATTGAAACATAAAAGAAAGCTTGATGTCTCGAACCTGACATTCGGAAGTTTTAAACTTAATGATTCAATGAATTCAATCATTGAAAATCGAAGTGTGTATAATCAAATAGAAAATCAATATTTTCAATTAAAACCTGATTCTATAGTATTAGGTGATCCTATTGATCCATTTGATGGTGGAATACCAAAAGTCATTCACCTAGATGATTATACACGCTTTTCAACCTTTCAAGAAACTCTAATTGAGATCTTAGAGTATGCTGGCTATCGTGTTAACCCAAAAGGTAATGACTATGTTCGTTTGTTACAAGATTTTGAAAAAGTGAATGAAGAGTATAATGATTTTTCAGCCTTGGTTTTGATTGATGGGGTGTACATACCTAATCATGAAGCCATTAAAGGGTACAATTCGAAAAAAATAAAATCAATACAACTCATTCAAGATCAATTTCAACTTGCGAACAAACAGTTTCAAGGTATTTTAGCAGCCCAAACTTTTGATGAAGATTACACGCTTGAGCATTCACATAAGAACATCTTAAAGACGAGTATTGCTATACCCTTACCTAAAAAGAATTATTTTGAGCAGCGCTATAGCGCTAATAAAACTACCTACCAACGTGTGCCTGATTATAGAACTATTTTGTTTTGGAAACCTTTAGTGACAATTGATGCGGTAAATAGAATTGATTTTGAATTATTTACTTCGGATGTGAAAGGTAAGTATGAAATTATTTTAGATGGATTTACCGCATACGGCAAGCCCATATCATTGACTAAAACTTTTGTTGTCAATTAGGATACTATTCTAAGGGATTACACTAATCGCATTAAAGAAAACCGGCTTCTTTTGCACTTTGTACCAGAGCTAGAACGCTTTTGTTTTCTACGCTCAGTTTTTCACGTAAGAGTCTTTTGCGTTTTTCAACTTTTGAAAGAGACCATGGTAAATAATTAGGAATTTTCTTTGAAGGCAGGCCTTTTGAAAGTAAATACAACATCTCTCTATCTTCGGCATCTAACATATAATCTTTAGAAAATTGATTTCTAATAAGTTTTGCAAAAGTAGTCGTATAATAAGGCTCTGAGTTTAAAACATTAGTGATGGCTTCAATTAAAATGAACTCATCTAAATCATTTTTGATTAGAATAGCCTCCGGATTTAGATTTTTAAAAATATTATGCAACCTATGATTATCTTGTAAGGCG
Organism: uncultured Maribacter sp.; assembly: GCA_964554895.1. GTDB lineage: Bacteria > Bacteroidota > Bacteroidia > Flavobacteriales > Flavobacteriaceae > Maribacter_C. The sequence continues at coordinate 13,158 of CAZKQM010000023.1, forward strand.
GTTTGCACCATGATCTTAATATCAGGATTTTGTTTTTGAATGAATAAGCCTAAGTCCTCACCTGAATACATTTTATATTTTTCTGATACAGGCATCAAGATATCAAGTAGTAGAAGGTCATATTTTATTTTAGGGTTTTTTTTACCTTTCAGTTTTTCATAAGCCTCAGCAATAGAGTGAGCTTCTTCAATATGTATTTTGGGAAGTAGTTTTTTATCGCATGCATTCTTTATAATGAAATTATAACCATGACATGTCAGGGGATGGTCATCTATAATTAGTAAATTAATCATGGGTATACTTTATAGTTGGTTTGGTTTTTTAGGTACTCCATTATTTTTTTCTCATAAACGTTCTAGCATCAAAACACAATTTTTGATAGATGATTTGATAATCATCATGCGGAATAAATAAAAAGCTTTGATACCGCTTTAAATTTTCTTTAAACGCTGCTGTATGTTCAAGATTTTGTTTTTCATAACTGCAAACCAAATAGTCAACACTAGATGTTTTATTCAAAAGATTCTCGATAGAGTTTGCGTAATTTGAAATACTCTCTTTGGTTCCAAATAACACATAAATATTATTTTCGTTCATTTAAAAGTGTAAGAAAAAACGTACAAATAGTTTAATTATTGTAAACTAAGTTGCTTGTTATTAATATTTTAGAATGCAATTAGGATAAATATGAAGTTCATATTATACTTCGGGACGTATAGGTTAAAATTAATTCTTCATTATGATTTTAGTAGCGCATAAAACTGCACAATAGATACAGTTTTATATTTAGATTGCGCCATAAATTATGGTTGAAGACATCCTTTTTTCTTTATACTAAAGATTAAACTAGAATCTGTCAAAGGCAGATTTTTTCAAGTATAGTTAGCTTACTTTTTAAATTCTTGTAATTGCTTTCCTTTTTACTGTTCTAATTTGTTCATCTTTACTTACATTTAGATAAATTTTTTCGTACATGTTAACCAAAGTATTCGGAAGCGCCGTTTTTGGCATTGAAGCCACCACCATAACTGTTGAAGTAAATGTTGATAAAGGGGTAGGGTATCATTTGGTTGGTTTGCCTGATAATGCCATTAAAGAAAGTAATTACCGCATTGCCGCTGCTTTATTGAATAACGGTTATAAAATTCCCGGTAAGAAAATCACATTAAATCTAGCACCTGCAGATTTACGAAAAGAAGGTTCCGCTTATGATTTAACATTGGCAATTGGTATTCTTACAGCTTCAGGGCAAATTCAATCTGAGAATCTTGAAAATTATATTATCATGGGCGAGTTATCGCTTGACGGAAGTCTTCATCCCATTAAAGGTGCTTTGCCTAGTGCCATAAAAGCTAAAGAAGAAGGTTTTGAAGGCTTTATACTTCCACAAGAAAATGCTAAAGAAGCAGCTATCGTATCTGATTTGAAGGTGTATGGCGTAGGTAATATGAGTGAGGTTATTGATTTCTTTGATAAAGGTACACCTTTAACACAAACCATAGTTGATACCAAAGCTGAATTTAATAAAAGCCTTGATTTTCCTGAGTTCGATTTCTCTGATGTTCGCGGCCAAGAAAGCATAAAACGTTGCATGGAAATTGCAGCAGCAGGTGGACATAATATCATTTTAATTGGTCCTCCGGGTTCGGGTAAAACCATGCTTGCTAAAAGATTGCCCTCAATTTTACCACCCATGACTTTAAACGAAGCGCTTGAAACCACGAAAATTCATAGCGTTGTAGGTAAAGTGAAAAATACGGGCTTGATGAGCCAACGGCCATTTCGCTCACCTCATCATACCATTTCAGATGTTGCTCTAGTCGGTGGTGGCTCGTATCCGCAACCCGGAGAAATTTCGTTATCACATAATGGCGTTTTATTCTTAGATGAACTGCCCGAATTTAAAAGGGGCGTACTAGAAGTCATGCGCCAACCTTTAGAAGATAGAGAAGTGACCATATCAAGAGCGCGATTTACAGTTACCTACCCCAGTAGTTTTATGTTGGTAGCCAGTATGAACCCAAGTCCTGGGGGGTACTTCAATGATCCAGATGCACCAGTCACTTCTTCGCCCGCAGAAATGCAACGCTATTTGAGTAAAATTTCAGGCCCTTTATTAGACCGTATTGATATTCATATTGAAGTGACACCCGTACCTTTTGAAAAATTATCTGATGATCGAAAAGGAGAAAGAAGTGTTGAAATAAGAAAACGTGTAACGGAAGCAAGAGAAATTCAAACCACACGTTTTGCTGAACTTGATAATGTACACTACAATGCGCAAATGAATACCAAACAAATTAGAGAATTTTGCAAACTTGATGAAGTCTCAAAAGAAATGCTTAAAAATGCAATGGAACGTTTGAATCTCTCTGCTCGGGCCTATGATCGTATCTTAAAAGTTTCTAGAACCATTGCAGATTTAGAAAAATCAGCTAAGGTCAATGGTAACCACATAGGGGAAGCCATACAATATCGCAGTTTAGATCGAGAAGGTTGGTTGGGGTAAGAAATTACTATTTTATCCAATAGTTATAGTTGTCCGCCTTTTGGGTGTAAACTCGCAGGGTCGTTAGGTAATAACCTTGGCTAAAACACATAAAACTTTATTTCTATTTTTCAATTTTGGCCATGATATTTATTCTGGCATTTTCAAAGTCTTTTCTATGGTTAGACTTTCTAGTGTTAACCGTCCAAGTTTTATTTCTATACCTTCCCCAACTGGCTATTTTATAATTTGTATGCGTAAAATTTATATAGGGAGCCATATAGGCCATAGAATTAAGTGGTTCTTCATAATTGGTATTGATAATTTCAACGCCAATACAAATACCATTTGCTGGGAAGTCTATGTTTAAATGAGATACATCAACTTCTAATTCATAGGTTTTATTCAACGGTTGAATAATGAAATTTTCAGAATATAAGGGCTCTCCAGGTTGTTTTTTCAGTTCATTATAGGTGTAAAATTTAATATTAAATGAGCTTAAGTAATCAAACTTTTTATTCTTGGAAAGAAATATACTTACTGTTTCAATAATTCCTTTTCTCCTTTCGGAATTTTCAATGTAATTAGCAAATTCATACCCAAAAGGTAAGCCTGACTTAATTTTCACACCTCTTTTGACATCTCCAAAAGATTTAATTCTAGAGTATTTTGTTTTTTTATTAGTAAGAACAACTTCGTCTAGTTTTTCAATTTCAGGTTGGAGTTTTATGATGTGATCTAAATTCTGAAGATTAAAATCTGAAATCTTTATAACCTTATTTTTATAGCCAACTGAAGATATGATAAGTGAGTCATTACTCTTGACGTCAATTTTAAACTGACCATTTTCATTAGAATAGGTTCCTTTATCTCTTTTAAGAAAAGTGATATTAGCGTAGGTAATAGGAGTATTTAATTCTTTATCTACTATTTTCCCTTCTAAGGTTTGTCCTAAAACTACAATTGAAATCAATACAAAAAAGACAAATAACGTATTCTTCATTTAAGCAAAAATATGGCATTATTAATAAAGTGACAATTCCATATAATATCATTTAGTTGTATTGAAAATTCAAAGGTTTTTCTAATCTTTCTAATCGGTGATCATTATTGCTTGGTAATAATATAGATAAAAAAGAAGTTAGGCTATTTTACTATCCATTGGAAACTAGAATTATTTGGGAGCCCACACATCAGTGAAGCCATTCAATATCGCAGTTTAGATCGTGAAGGCTGGTTGGGGTAAAACTAGTCATGTTTATATTGGTTTTGAAATATAAAAACCCAGACAGTAATATGGCACCATTACTATCTGGGAAAAATCTAAACTAAAGTTCAAACGAATCAGGTAAGAACTCAATAAAATGCCCCGAAAAACAAATCAACTATATTTTAATCATTAGCATTCTCTTTATTAAAAACGGTTATATGTATGATGTCAATTGAATAATTTTATAAGCTACTTAAAAATTCGAGGAATTACCATAGCTTCGATAAGTGAACCTTTTTCGTCTATGTACTGACGGTGCGAACATTAATTTAGGCGTATTAAATATGCGTTTCATAGAGTTATTACCATTTATAATTGACTTTCTAATTCAGCCAAACGAATAAGAGCTTCTGATTTCGTATTTACATTTAATTTCACATAGATGTTCTGTATATGAAAATTGATGGCACTCGCGGTCACAAATAACTTCTCAGCAATATATTTATAGGTAGCACCCTCTTGTAAAAAATCTATAACTTGATTTTCACGTGTGGAAAATAAGGGTAATGATTTTCTTTTAAATATACTGACTACTTGTTGTGCTACATCATTGCTAATAAATGCACCTTGACAGCTTATGGAGTGAAGGGCATTGTAAAGTGTTCTTTGGCTAAGGGGTTTGGTCACGTACCCAACCGCCCCAGATCTAAATGATTTTTTAATCAAATTAAGATCTTTTGATGTACTCAAAACAACTATTTTGGTTTTGTCGTTCATGAATTTTAACTTTTGAATGACATTTATTTCGTCACTATTATTTTCTATAATTTCAAGAATAATAATATCTGGTTGTATTTGATTGAATACCTTAAAGATTTCTTTGCTTGTTTTGTACAGGCCAGATAGCCTAAAGTCTAAATAATTTTCAAAATATTGTTTATAATCAGTATGTAGGTTATCGTCATTGTCAATTACAATAACCTTGGGCGTATGTAGATTCATTTCAAGTTAGTTTAGCGATTCATCCCAATACTCAATCAAGAGTATTGGGAGTTCACGCATTGATTTGAGAATAGTAAATAGCACAAGTAGGTCGTGCTTGAGTGAGTCTTTGTATTTTCCTTTTATTAAGTATGTTATAAGACCATTGAAGCAGTTCTTTTAGTTACTTTTTAAGCACTAAACATCTTCAAAAATCTGATGTGCACACCAGAATTCAGGGTATTTCAATACGTACTAGAAAAGGTGGTTAAAAATCTTTTTTTAAATAAGAATCTAAACAATCTTTTTGATGAGATTGTAAACGGGTCACTTTTGTAAAAGCGTTGCAATACTTTTCACGTAGGTTAAAAGAAGTTTTCATAGAGTAGGGATTTGAGACAATAATTAATTAGGTGGCAAACTATAAAAAATATGTGAATGCCAGATTATGTGATCAGTATTTTCGTTCAAATACACTGAAATGTTAAAATTTAGTGTAGTTCATCCCAATTTACGCCAGTTCATATTGTCTCAAATCCCGTTAAGAAGGAACTGGCGTAGGTATTGGGTTTAAACATTTTTAATCAATAAACATATTTTGAACAATGGCAGTGCTTTTATCTACTTGCATAATCCATTTTTCATCTTTGTATCTCCCTTGAAGGTTCGTCACATAGGCAGACTCGGCCTCTTCTTTAAAATTATAATCAGCGAGATAGACATAATAAAGACCATTATTCTTATTATAAAATTGTTTGGGTTCTAGGCCTTGATCTTTTAGTTCAGTCATAAAGGACTTCAAATATTTTTTAGTTTTGAACACATTAGCAATAACATAATAGCCAGATTTTACACCAATCATATCAGAACTTCCTAGAAATTTCAATGGCAAATCATTGTAGGGTTGTGACTTTTTATGACTACTATTTTTAGCTGAAGTCGTGTTGTTTTCTTTAGAGACCCATTCAGAAGTAATCGCATTCGAGACGGTACCTACTCGATCTTTAAGGTTTGTTTTTATCTCATTTTTTACGGTGCGCATCATGATTTCAAAGCGTTTTTCAAATTGTTTTGTTCGTTCAGCTTCGATTGAATCTTGACGTAGTATTAATTCATCAAGAACAAGACGATTTTCTTCTGCAATGGTTTTAACATCTGCTTTATCAGTAAATTTCATAGGATTCACATAAGGACGCTTCTTTTTTTGTTCTAATTTCTTTAAAGCTATTTGATGTGCTCTTTCTTGTTCTTTCTTTTCAGCTAATAGTTGATTGATTTGTTCTTCGTAATTTCTGACAATTCCATCAATCTTGGCATCTTGTGAGGCATTTTCAAAAAGACCATTATTTGAATCATTTTTATAGGTATAGGCGAGGGAAACTTCATGATTCCATCCTAAATCAGCATTTTCGTTTAGAATATCTTTTTCTAACACATACCCTAAAGATAATTTTTGGTTCAGATTAAAACCAACCCCCATTGACATTCCGTAGGTATTATCATAGGTAGTTTGTACCCATCCGTAATTAGGCATATTTAATACCATAGCACCTCTATATTTCAAGCTTCCATCATTATTTTGACCTATTTGCGTTAAAGGCATAAGACGCGCATTTTCAAACAATCCGCCTGTTGCCTTAAAGTGATGACTATATTGCAAAAACGCCGTAACACTTTCTTTATTGAAGTTTGATTCAACAGCGTTTGTGGTCTGATTATATTTAATTAAGTCATGTGCATATACACCAAAATCAAAATTACCCAAGCTTAATGTTATGGCCGGTTGAATAGCTACTTTACTTTCTTTTTTTGCCTGATTAAGTTCAATGTCTTCGCTTAATACCAGCGCTTTGCTTTTATCAATACCTTCATTAAAATAGGTAATATTCGCTCCAAAAGTTAGTTTGCTTTTAGTGCTCAATTGCACCGCCTTGGCATAATTAGCATTGAAGCCAAATTGCTGAATTACCCCAGACCATTGACTGTATATGCCCACACCCATTGCCGTATTTGCATTGATTTTAGTACTAAAACCTAAATAATAATTTTGACGATTATCATCAAAGGTGGCATACTGGTTTCTATGTAGAATATTTAAATAGGACTTATTTTCACGAACTAAAGAAAAAGTAGGATTTAATAAGTAGCGGTTATAAAATAATTGATTGTGATAGGTGTTTTCAGTTGTAACCGCAGTATTCAGTTCTTGTGAATGTATTAATTCAAAACCGAATATAAAGTAGCATATAACAGATGCAAGGGCTAAATGTAGTGTAGGTTTCATAATTTGGGATTTTTTGAAAGTGAGACAATTTAAACTTTGAAGAAGAATTTATTCATCTTCAAAAGTGGTCGATGTATAATTTATCTGCTCTTTGTTGTTTAAAAAAGTCAATAAATCATATTCACGCTCTAATTCCTTTTTAGGAATGGCATAATTGAAGGCTACTTTTTGAATAGTATTTGATGTACCACCTCTATTTGACATCACATAACCAAAGCCTTTATCACGCACTAAACTAACCGCAAATTCATCGGCTTGACTATTTACTTTTCCACCCAAATTAGCGGCTAGAGTAACTTTGTTTTTATTTATTTCAGAAATAAATACATCTAAGCCGCCGTACCCTTTTCTGCCGTTAGATGCAAAAAACAAAGTTCCTTCAGGAGTAATGTTAGGGTAGAGGTCATCTTTCTTTGTATTAATTTTGCTACCCAAATTTTTGGCAATACCCATAGCGCAATTGGGTTTTATATCAGCTACATAAATATCATAATTACCAAATGTTCCTTTCATATTTGATGCAAAAAATAATCGCGTTCCATCAGCAGAAATTGAAGGATGCATAGCAGATGCATATTTAGGGCAAAGATTCAATTGTTGAATATTTTTCCATTGTCCGTTTACTTTTTCCGCCTTGTATATTTTATGAACCACCTCTTTTTGCGACAAAGCACCTTGTAAAGGTTTAATAGCCCTAGGAGCGCTAAAATATGCGATTAAGCCATCTTCAGTTACTGAAATAGGAGCGTCATATTGGTTTTCTTTTAATCGTTGTAAATTTTCATTAGTAACATTTGAAAGTAGTGCCTCTCGCATGAATTGCCTGCTGTCGTGATTTAAATCTAAGGGTAAAAACTTACTTGTTTTCGCGATTTCTCGAAACTCTTCATTGTTTTTTTTCTTGATGTAATCTGATTTGATTGATTCAGTCCAATCAACTGAAGCAGTTTTTGAATTACGTACGCCATGTATGCAATTTAAGGCATGTTGATACCTTTTGTGATAATTCGCAGAAAGCACCTTTGAGATACTGACCTCTTTTAATTTGTCATACCAAAAAATAGCAGCTTCATAATTTTTCGCTAAGAAGTTGGCGTTACCTAGGTCTTCAAAAATTTCTTTATCAGATTGACCAAGTTCTGAGAGCTCTAAATAATCAGTGAGTCTTTTTTCTGCTTCTTTTAGTACTTTGGTTTTAGAGGATTTCGATTGCTGTGCATAAGAGGTGCTCAGAAAAAGAAATAATGAAAGATAGGTTAAGAATTTGCAATGGTTCAAATTTTTCATGGGGATCGTGTTTGAATTAATACATTTCAAAGATCAAGAAATTGTATCAATCAAAGCCTAGTAAAAATTCATAGGTTTTTGGTAAACACCCTATTAATTATGTTAAAATACAATGAAAAATAGCCTTTTATCGAAGTGAGTAGGCATTTTTTTAGCTAGAAATGAAGAAGAAATTAGCTTGTTAAGAAATAAGATTTCCTTAGTTTTCTACTTTTATAGTTACTGCTTCGCAACTTTTTAAATCAGAATTCAAAATGATGTTCTTTGATGAACTACCATCTGAAATTTCAATAGAAACTGTATTCGGCGGTGAAGTACCTAAATTATGAGCATATAAAAATAAATCATTCTTTTTTGATTTATCTAATTGCACAGAAAATTTCTTTTTTTGATAGGTTAAGCCATATTTCGAAACTATGGCTTCTCCGTTCAAATAAATTGAAACTATATCGCCATCAGCTCTACCGTGATCCCATAGCATAATAGTGATGTCTTCACTTGAGACTAAAATTTCATCCACATAATTTATTTTTCTTCCGTCAAAACTATCTCTAATACTAGGTTTAGCGGCTACGTTATCTGAGTTCGCTGTTGAAGTAGTAGTTGTGTTTATTATTGGGTTTTGTCTAGGTGCTTCTTTTTTAATGGTAAAAAGAGGTGTGGCATATTTGGCAACACTTAATTTGTTTTCAGGAAATAACTCGATTGCAATAACACGATAATTGTTACCCGCGGCCAACGACCGGTTTAAACTTATATTTTCAATAAATTTTTTGTTTTTAAAAATTCCTAATTCTTGTACTACTAGTTCGTCGCGAAATAAATAAAATTGTAGCGTTTTCTCTTCAGGAATATTGACTGTGTTCCAAGAAAGTTCTGCTCCTTTTGAAACAACCCATACAGTAGCACTATTGGGCGAAGTAATTTTTATTGATGATTTTTCATCAGATTGAGAGAATCCTTTTCCCATTCCTATAATGGGAAGCATAATAAATATGCCTAAATAGATACGTTTAACAAATGAACGGTACATGTGTAATCTTCTAAAAAATTACAATTTAAACGTATAAAAATTATACATATTGTAGTTCTCCTTCGCTTAGGGCATCTACAAAAAAGAAGAAATATGGTAGAGACGAGCCTTTAAACTTGGTATTCTTCTTTATTATTGTCTTGATGTTCCTCTGGTAAAAATACATCCTTTAAAACATAAGCTCCTATCAATGTTATACCAAGTGATAATAAATGAATCGAATAGTCCCATTCTAAGAATTGCATAATACCCCCCGTAATTACTACGAGGCTGCCAATGATTAAAATGCCATTCCATATAATTTGAGTACGAGAATTTTTTGAGTTTCTGTCATCATCCATAAAGTATGCCGTACCCTCTAGAACGAACCAAATAACAAAAGTTACAGCGGTAAGAGCCTGAGAGAATAGTGTAAACGGAAGGTCTAAAACTTGAAGAATTCCATTTATTGACCATGACAATACCAAAACAAATTTGGTAGTATCAATAAACTTTTTTTCATCCTTTTTAAAGTATCTAAATGCATAAAATACAGTAAGACAGCTAAAACCCGCTAAAAGAATTTCTTTAGCAAAAGACCATTCTAATAGTTTTGATATAATTCCGAATAAAATTACCGCAAGAGAAATTCTGATGGGTAATTTCAATATTTTTTCGCTATTCTTCATTTGACTTTCTTTACGTGTTAAATAACTTTTATAAACGTTCGTAAGCCCTCCATTATGCCAATTATATTGTGCACGGTTTCATCTAAATAATGTTTGATTAAAAAATGCGGAATTCGAATTGTGGTAAAACCGTTTTTGAAAGAATGCATGGCTTCTTCAAGATCATTGATGGCTTGCTCATGTGTTAACATATGATATTCACAATCAATTTCGATGTTAAGCTTTACACGTGAAATTGCAATGTCAACTGACTTTTTACCGTCCCACCATTCAAGCATGGCTTGAACACCTTGCTCTTTTAATCCGTAATACAATTGTATTGCTTCAAGGGGGGTGCCGTTTTGTTCCATCAATCTTTCCATGCGCTCTCGATGGTGTTGGCAAAGTTCAACACTCAAAGAATCTACAGAATTCTTGTGGTCTAGATAACTCAATTTTACATTACATTCTAAACAGGTCATTAAAGGGGGCGTTATTGATTTGGGATTATTATAACCATGTCGTTTTTGAATTATTATAAATTCTCGATGTACGGTACCCCTGTTTTAGATGAACTGCAAATTTTTAGATGAAATACACTTTTTGTTGCATTTCATCGATTGAAAAATTTACTAGGTTTTGTTTTGATTAACAGAGAACATTTTATCTTTAGTTACTTATTCTTATGCATTATGTTTAAAAAAATAGGTCCTGGTGTTTTAATTGCTGCAGCCTTTATTGGTCCAGGTACCGTTACCACCTGCAGTCTAGCAGGCGTTAAATTTGGATATGCCTTGTTGTGGGCGATGCTTTTATCTATAATCGCCACTATTGTATTACAAGAAATGTCTGTCCGCTTGGGTATCATTACAAAAAAGGGCTTAGCTGAGGTAATTAAAGAAGAATTGCTAACAGGGTGGATTCGTAACCTAATTATAGGAATCATTCTCGCAGCAATTTTAATAGGTAATGCGGCCTACGAGGCAGGAAATATTGGTGGGGCAACCTTAGGACTAGAAGCTTTATTCGGTACGACATATTTAAAATTTTATCCACTAGTTATAGGTTTCTTTGCATTTATACTCTTATATATAGGTAATTATAATACACTTGAGAAGATATTTGTAAGCTTGGTTGTGATTATGAGTATATCATTTATACTAACCGCAATAATTACCAAACCAGATCTTGGTGCCATTTTTAAAGGATTATTTTTTCCTTCAGTTCAAGAAGAAAGCATATTGACTGTTATAGCTTTGGTGGGTACAACAGTTGTACCTTATAATTTGTTTTTACATGCTTCACTGGTACAAGAGAAATGGAAATCTGAAAAAGATCTTAAATCAGCGAAGCGTGATAGCCTTATTTCAATAGCCCTTGGTGGTTCAGTCTCAATGGCTATTATTATTGCGGCTACCACTATCAAAGGCAATGACATTAATAATGTAATTGAAATGGCACAAGGTTTAGAACCTTTGTATGGTAAGGCGGCTAAATATTTTATTGGGATAGGCCTTTTCGCCGCTGGTATAACTTCTGCAATAACGGCGCCCTTGGCAGCAGCATATGTGGCAAATAGTATATTTGGTTGGCAGGCTAGTATGAAAGACATTAGATTTAAATCAGTCTGGATTTTAATTTTATCAATTGGGGTTACTTTCATGTCTTTAGGATACAAACCGGTAAGAATTATTGAATTTGCTCAAATTGCAAACGGACTTTTGTTACCTATCATTGCTATCTTTTTAGTTTGGGCGGCAAACAAAACTTCAGTAATGAGAGAATTCAAAAATAACATACTTCAAAATAGTATCGGAATTATCATCATTATCTTAGCGTTAATGTTAGGAGCTAAAAGCATCTTTAAAGTACTTGGGGTTTTATAAATGAATGCAAAGTATATTGATATTAATTGTGATGTGGGTGAAGGCATCGGTAATGAAGAAATGATTCTTCCCTTAATTTCTTCTTGTAATATTGCTACTGGGGGTCATGCAGGAACGGTTGAAAGTATGAAAAAAGTCATTCGTCTGGCTAAAATTAATAATGTCAAAATTGGGGCTCATCCATCATATCCTGATACGAAGAACTTTGGCAGAAAATCGATAGCTATAAGTTCCTATGAACTTTTAGATACTGTGAAAAGTCAATTAGCTATTTTTCAAACTATTCTAGAAAATGAAATTGCACAACTCCATCATATTAAACCACATGGTGCTTTATATAATGACATTGCTAAAAATAAAGAGTTGGCTAAAACCTTTTTAAAGGCAATTGACACCTATAAAGATCATATTTTTTTATACGTTCCTTTTAATTCTGAAATAGAACGCGCTTCAAAAAAAGAAGGATTTAGAGTAAAGTATGAAGCTTTTGGCGATAGAAATTATAACACTGATGGTTCTTTAGTTTCTAGAAAATTTGAGAATGCACTTATCACAGAACCTGAGCATGTTTTAAGGCAAATTGTTAATATGGCGAAGTTTGAAAAAATTCTTTTGTCTAATGATGAAGAAATAACCGTAAAAGCTGATACTTTTTGTATTCATGGAGACACACCAAGAGCCAATGAAATATTAAAGTATCTTGTAAAACAATTACCCGAATATAATATTTTGATAGCGCAGTAAATATGTATGTAATTACTATAAAACCTTTCGGTCGTCACGCCTTATTAATTGAATGGCCTCAAGAAATTAAAGAAGAAATTCTTGATGATTTACTTGACTTTGAAGCACATTTAAAAGAAAATTGTCTTGATACCAATTTGTGGGAAATTGTACCTTCATATAACTCAATTACCTTAATAAATAGGCATGAAAACGTTCATTTTGAAGGTATTAGTTCAGATATTAAAAAATGGTATAGATCTAAAATTAGCCACCAAAAAAACCAAAAGTATTTGTGGCGCCTACCCGTTTGTTATGATGAAGAATTTGGAATTGATTTGCAAGAGGTGGCCCAAAAACTAAATAAAACTAAATCTGAAATAATTGAAGAACACACTTCTAAAATCTTAACGGTTTACGGCATTGGTTTTTTACCAGGGTTTATGTATTTGGGTGGTTTATCGCCATCTTTGAAAATACCAAGAAGATCAGCACCTCGACTTAAGGTAAGTAAAGGCTCTGTTGGAATTGCAGGAGAACAAACCGGGATCTATCCGCAGACATCACCAGGAGGTTGGAATATTATAGGTAGATGTTCAGTAGAACTTTTTAATCAAAATGAAGAAAAGCCTTGTTTTGTGTGCATTGGAGATAAAGTACAGTTTTATGCCATTGAAAAAGCTGAGTATGATCTTCATAAAATTGAAGCTGAGGTAGGTATTTACAAACGTGATAAATCAAAATGGAATGCTTAAACTTCTAAAATCTGGTTTTTATACCACAATTCAAGATGGGGGTCGATTTGGTTACTTGAGTCAAGGGGTACCTGTAAGCGGATTTATGGATTCTGAAACGGCCATAAAATTGAATAAACTTCTTGAGAATGAACATGATACTAATGTTTTAGAAATTACCATGACGGGACCAACGGTGCTTTTTGAAACACCAAGTTTTATATGTGTGGGTGGTGCTGAAATGTCAGTCACGTTGAATAACGAACCCATTGAAAATTTCAAAGTGTACCGTATAAATTCTGGGGATATACTTTCTTACGGAAAATTAGTACAAGGTTTTCGTAGTTATTTGGCAATTAAGGACGGATTTAAAGTTGAAAGTGTTTTGGGAAGCTCTTCGTTCTATAGCCCAATTACAACCAAGGTTGCATTGAAAGATTTAGATGAAATCTCGTATAATCGAAATGATTTGTTCGTGCCAAAAGATTTGAGCTACAAGAAAAATTCAAGTTTAAATGAACATGTACTTGATGTTTATAAAGGTCCTGAATATAACCAACTCAATGATAATCAACTTGAAAGCTTGTTTCATCAAGATTTCAAAGTAGCAAAAGAAAATAATAGAATGGCCTATCAATTAGAAGAAACAATTGACGGGCACAAAATTTCAATGCTTACTTCTGCTAACTTACCTGGAACAATTCAATTGACACCTTCAGGTAAATTAATTATTTTAATGAAAGACGGTCAAACTACTGGGGGGTATCCTAGAATTCTACAATTATCTGACCAAGCTATTTCTACACTGGCCCAAAAGAAGTTTAGAGATAAAATTTCCTTCAAATTGTCTGAAGTGTAAATAATTCATTTCCAGTTACTAAGTTGTATTTCAACTGATATTGCATTCGATAAAAAGAATACTCATATGTCGTTTAACGAACTTTTTTAACGACATGACTAAAATGTAAATTCCGTTTTATTTTAAGCACGTGTATCCTCTAAATTGCACGCTTTAAGAGCCCATTAAAGCTAAAATTGAGCATTTCTGTGTTAATAAGATTCAAGTGAAATTACTACTTATTTACCATGAAATTAATTACTAATATTCTTTATAGAGATTGGTCTTTTTTGTTCTAAAACAATAGGGGTTTTCAAACTAGTAAAAAATAGAAAATTTAATATAATCAAAACCATTAATTATGAGTAAAAAATTACCCAGTAAATTTAATGAAAAACATGCTTTGGTCCCCCGAGGTATTGGTTTTTTACGAACCATGTTGGTCATGTTGCTATTTCTTAGCAGTATTCCTAACATTAATGCCTCTGAGCGCAATGCATTTAAAAATACAGCGAATGAATTAATAGATGATGAAGGTAATTTGGATGTTATCCGATCATTTAGAGTAACAAATGGAGATACCAATGACAAATCATGTTTTCCAACTGATGGCACTGGTGTATTTTATCAACGTGGCTATGATCCAGGTCCGCATTTAATTTGGCGAGCAGGCAACGATTTGATTTTGAATGAGTTTGACAATAATACTGCAATGATAACGGGAACTGTAATTAATGAAGCAGGAGAAATCGGTGTGGTAAGTATTGATTTATATGATAAAGCCAATGAAGGTACAACATTTAATGGTGTATGTTATACATCAGAACTTGGTGATACTCGAATTTTTTATCGTGCATTTAGTGGTACAATTACTGTAAATGGAACAGTATTTACTGTAGAAATAAAAGATAAAAATCAACATTTTATATTGGCAGATGGAGCTGGTTTTATACCAGGTGAATTTGGATTTGGTGCATGGACTGGTGGTACTTTCGGTGAACGTACAGAAATGTTTGGTGTTTTAGAACCAATTGAAATTGTTGTTCCTGAAGCGTATACTTTAAGGGGTGGAGCTTCTTTTTGTGTTGATGGTTCTTCTGATTTCTTGAATGATGATTCAATTCGTGTAACTGGAAGTGTTGCAGGATCAAATAGAACATTTGTGGTTACAGATAATCAAGGAAACATTTTAGGTCTTCCTCCAACATTAGCTGCTGTTCAAGGTGTTGATTTTGATGCAGCTGGTCCTGGTGTATGTTTAGTATG
Source organism: uncultured Maribacter sp. (assembly GCA_964554895.1). Taxonomy (GTDB): domain Bacteria; phylum Bacteroidota; class Bacteroidia; order Flavobacteriales; family Flavobacteriaceae; genus Maribacter_C. The sequence goes on from CAZKQM010000023.1 coordinate 28,535, forward strand.
GCATTTAACTTTTGAAGATGGTTTACAAGGTGCTACTGTAGGTGGTAATACAAATAACTTAGAAGGATGTTATGACCTTTCAAATTCAATTAGAGTTGAAAGAACTCAAACTAAAGCCTATGCCTTAGAAGGTGGGGCTTCATTTTGTGTTGATGGTTCTTCTGATTTCTTAACTGATGCTACTATAAGTGTATCAGGCGGAGTAATGGGATCAAACAGTACGTTTGTAGTAACTGATGAGCAAGGAAACATTTTAGGTCTTCCTCCAACATTAGCTGCCGTTCAAGGTGTTGATTTTGATGAGGCAGGTCCTGGTGTTTGTTTGGTATGGCATTTATCATTCGAAGATGGTTTGCAAGGTGCAGCCATTGGTAAGAATGCAAACAACTTAGAAGGATGTTATGATCTTTCTAACGCTATTCGTGTAGAAAGAAATGTAACTAAGGCTTATGCTTTAGAGGGTGGAGCTTCATTTTGTGTTGATGGTTCTTCTGATTTCTTGACTGATGCTACTATAAGTGTATCAGGCGGAGTAATGGGATCAAACAGTACGTTTGTAGTAACTGATGAGCAAGGAAACATTTTAG
>CAZKQM010000023.1:29221-36573 GCA_964554895.1 uncultured Maribacter sp.
ATTTATCATTCGAAGATGGCTTGCAAGGTGCAGCCGTTGGTGAGAATGCAAACAACTTAGAAGGATGTTATGATCTTTCAAATCCAATCAGAGTAGTAAGAACTGAAACTATTGCCTATACTTTAGTAGGTGGTGCAACTTTTTGTGTTGAAGGTTCTTCTGACTTCTTGACTGATGATACCATAAGTGTTACTGGAAATATTGCAGGTGCAAACAGTACGTTTGTAGTAACTGATGAGCAAGGAAACATTTTAGGTCTTCCTCCAACATTAACTGCTGTTCAAGGTATTGATTTTGATGAGGCAGGTCCTGGTACTTGTTTGGTATGGCATTTATCTTTTGAAGATGGCTTACAAGGTGCAACTTTAGGAGGGAATGCTAATAATTTGGAAGGTACATATGATCTTTCAAACCCTGTTAGCGTGGTACGTAATCCAGGTTCTATGGCGAATGCAGGTGATGATGTTACCATATGTAACGGAGAAGAGGTAATGTTAACTGCTACTGGTGGTGTTTCTTATATGTGGAGTACGGGTGAAACTACGGCTTCAATTAAAGTAGCACCAATGTCAACGACAACGTATACTGTTAAAGTAACTTCAGACGCTGGTTGTGAATCATCTGATGAAGTGGTTGTAAACGTTAATGATAAAGTAACCATCGGTAACTTTGTATGGTTAGATGAAAACAGAAACGGACTTCAAGATGATGGAGCAACAGGAATTAATGATGTAATGGTAACATTACACCAATGTGATGGTACTGTTGTTGCATCAACAACAACTGCTAATGACGCCAATGGTGAAGCAGGTGCCTATAGTTTTGATGTTTGTCCTAATTCTGGTGAGTACTACGTAGTATTTGGTAATACTCCCGAAGGTACTGAATTTACAGATGCCAATGCAGGAGCTGATATTGAAGATTCTGATGCTAATGCAAATGGTCGTACTGATTGTTTCGAAGTAACAGATGTTGACAATATGACTATTGATGGCGGATTGGTTGAAATCTGTAATATCAAAGTTGATGCAGGTAATGAAGTTAGCCTATGTTTAGGTGATACAATTGAGCTTAGTGCGGAAATTTTAGATCACACTGCCGATTGTCCAGGTATTTGTGTTTATCCTATTAAAGAACAAGACCGTTGCTTTGGTCCTGAGGGTAATTTCGAAATCTGGTTGATTTCTAATGGTAGTAATTTTGATAACTTCAAGTTCAAAGCTTCTGAGCAACATTTCGAGAGAAATGCAAATAATGAACTTAGTTATACAGCTACGGCTACCAACGGTTTAGATGTTATCAGAATGAATGTAGCCATGGTAGGTTATACCACTAGCGCACCATTCGGAAGTCCTAAGTTGAATGATTGTCAAGAGTATGACACATCTGATTATGAATATTGGACTGCATGGGAAGGAACGATTGTATCTGAAAACCATGGTACGTTTGACGTTTCTATAAGAGGTGAAGCATTCCAAATGGGAGAAGGTGCTGATGTAACAAGAACTGGTTTCGGAGCTTCAGGTTGGTTCCAAGTTGATGGTGGTGACGGATTCTATTCTATAGGAGATGTTAACCTTACTCTTGATCCATGTATTGAAAACGGAATTAATTTCCAATGGTCTACTGAAGATGGTAACATTATTGGTAATTCTAATCAGAAAACAATTGAGGTTGATGCCTACGGTACTTACACTGTTGAAGCAGTTAACTGTCTTGATTGTGTTGCGACTGATACAATTGTTGTTACTAAGGGTATTTGTGCTAGTAGTGGAAGAGAAGCTACTCCTAGAATTATGGAAGTATACCCAGTGCCAGTTCAATCTGGTGGTAGAGTAACTATTGAATTTGATACTGCTGATGCAAGTGCGCTTAGCCTTGTTGAGTTGCAAGCTGGTACGCCTTCAATCTCTAAAGAAAGTGTTTCACTGAGAGTATATGATATGACAGGTAGAATTGTAGACGTTACAAGTCAATATGAAATTGTTAACGGTAAGGCAGTAATCTACTTAGATTTAAATTATGTAACTTCAGGTAGATACATTGTTCGAGCTTCAGGATCAAATTGGTCAGATAGTAAGAGTATAATCGTAAGATAATTGTAAGTGTTTTTAATCATAGAAAACTACAACCAAATTTTTGGTTGTAGTTTTTTTATTTTTAGTAATGTACCAAGGTCAATAATAATGTAATTTTAGTCAATGTCATTCTATTTGTCTCGATATCGAGGTAATATAGTTTTTCATTTGTTCTATTAAGCCTATATCAGTTAAATTTGATATAGGTTTTTTTATAAGTAAATATGCACAAAGTTTTAGCTTTGATGAATGCAAATAAAAACCAATGAATATGATAGAATTAAGAGTTTAATAATCTGATTTTCAATAGTATAAATAAATTTATTTAAAATTGAATTTAGACTGAGTTAAAATTAATAAGAATATCAAATACTTGAAAGAAGATATATTTGATAATAGAACATATTAAGTTATATACCTTAAACTTTTGCATGGAACTGAACAAACATAGTAAAAACGTTACCCAAGACCCTACACAACCAGCAGCTCAGGCTATGTTGTATGCTATCGGATTCACCGAAGAAGACTTAAAAAAACCTTTAATTGGTATTGGTAGTACAGGTTATGAAGGCAACCCTTGTAATATGCATTTGAATGATTTAGCACTTGAGGTTAAAAAAGGGGTAAATGAAAGTGGTAATGTAGGCTTGATTTTTAATACCATTGGTGTGAGTGATGGAATTTCAATGGGTACTTATGGCATGCGTTATTCTTTACCTTCTCGTGATATTATTGCTGATTCTATGGAGACTGTAGTACAAGCTATGAATTATGATGGCTTAGTTACAGTTGTGGGTTGTGATAAAAATATGCCTGGAGCACTAATGGCCATGATTCGATTGAATCGACCTTCAGTGTTGGTATATGGTGGTACCATAGCTTCTGGATGTTTTAAAGATAAAAAATTAGATGTGGTTTCTGCTTTTGAAGCATGGGGTCAGAAAGTAGCGGGTACTATGAATGAAGCTGATTATAAAGGTGTTATTCAAAATGCTTGCCCTGGTGCTGGTGCATGCGGGGGTATGTATACCGCAAATACTATGGCTTCAGCTATAGAAGCATTAGGTATGGCGATGCCCTATAATTCTTCAAACCCTGCTATTGGTAAACAAAAACAAAATGACGCTATTGGTTCAGGAAGAGCATTACGCACACTACTTGAAAAAGATATTAAACCTAGCGATATTATTAACAGAAAGTCCTTAGAAAATGCGGTACGCTTGCTTACGCTACTAGGTGGTTCCACCAATGCAGTATTGCACTTTTTGGCAATTGCAAAAGCAGCTGACGTAGAATTTACCTTAGATGATTTTCAAAAAATTAGTGATTCCACACCCTTTTTGGCTGATTTAAAACCAAGCGGTAAATTTTTGATGGAAGATGTACATCGCGTAGGTGGTGTGCCTGCGGTTATGAAGTTTATGCTAGAGAATAATATGTTGCATGGCGACTGTATGACGGTAACTGGTAAAACCATAGCTGAGAATTTAGAAGAAGTTGACAGTTTATTAAAAGGTCAAAAAGTAATCAAACCCTTAAATGCGCCTATCAAAGAAACCGGGCATTTACGCATCTTATACGGCAATCTAGCTAAAGATGGAGCGGTTGCTAAAATCACAGGTAAAGAAGGCTTGCATTTTTCGGGTCCGGCAAAAGTATATGATGATGAGTTCTTAGCGAATGCCGGTATTGGTAGAGGCGAGGTTAGTAAAGGCGACGTGGTGGTCATTAGATATGAAGGTCCAAAAGGAGGACCTGGTATGCCTGAAATGTTGAAACCAACGGCAGCAATAATGGGTGCCGGACTTGGTAAAGATGTGGCATTAATAACTGACGGTAGATTTTCAGGAGGTACGCATGGTTTTGTAGTTGGGCATGTTTGCCCTGAAGCGCAAGAAGGAGGTATGATTGGCCTTTTGAAAGATGGCGACATGATTACTATTGATGCCGATAAGAATAAAATTTCAGTTGATTTATCAGATGCTGAAATAGCAGAAAGAAGAAAAAACTGGACACAACCTCCTTTGAAAGTAAAACGAGGAAGTCTGTACAAATATGCTAAAATAGTATCGTCAGCATCAACAGGCTGTGTAACTGACGATTTATAAAAAATTAGCATTAAGTTTAAAATAATGTTTAACTAAAATACCCGATTTCTCCCCCTCCTTTAGAGGGGGTCGGGGGTAGGATATATGGAAACAGTAAAAGAAAAACAGACGAAATCAAAAACAGAAGCAACTATTAAAATTTCTGGTGCAGAGGCAATTATTCATTGTCTATTGGCAGAAGATGTAGATTTGGTATATGGGTATCCAGGTGGAGCAATCATGCCGGTTTACGATGAGTTTTATAAGTTTCAAGATAAGTTAACGCATATCTTAACGCGTCATGAACAAGGGGCAACACATGCTGCTCAGGGTTATGCCAGAGTTTCGGGTAGGGTAGGTGTGGCGATTGCCACATCGGGCCCTGGAGCCACAAATTTAGTAACAGGTTTAGCTGATGCGCAAATTGATTCAACACCTATGGTCTGTATTACCGGTCAAGTACCAAGACATCTTTTAGGTTCTGATGCCTTTCAAGAAACTGATATTATCGGAATTTCAACACCAGTAACAAAATGGAATTATCAAATAACAAAGGCTTCTGAAATTCCAGAAATCATGGCAAAAGCATTTTATATCGCTAAGTCAGGTCGCCCAGGTCCAGTTTTAATCGACATTACCAAGAATGCGCAGTTTGAAGAATTTGATTTTTCATATAAGAAATGTAAAGGTGTTCGTAGTTATAATCCAATTCCGAAACCAAATATAGCTTCTATAGAAGCCGCTGCTGAATTGATGAATAATGCAAAAAAACCATTTATTGTTTGGGGTCAGGGTGTTATTTTAGGTAAGGCAGAAGATGAATTAAAATCAGTTATAGAAAAAGCAGGTATCCCGGCTGCCTGGACAATTATGGGAGAATCTGCAATACCAACTAGTCACCCCTTAAATGTAGGTATGGTAGGTATGCATGGTAATTACGGTCCTAATTTATTAACCAATGAGTGTGATGTTTTAATTGCCATCGGTATGCGCTTCGATGATCGTGTTACCGGAAAGCTAGAAGATTATGCGACACAAGCTAAAGTGATTCACTTTGAAATTGACCCTGCAGAGGTTAATAAAAATGTAACGGCTGATGTTGCGGTTTTAGGAAATTCAAAAGAAACTCTTGATTTATTATTGCCTTTGCTTAATCATAATAAACATGAGGATTGGCATAATGAATTCAAAGAAAAATATCAAATTGAATTCGATGCGGTTATTAAAAATGATATTCATCCTACGAAAGAGAAATTGACCATGGGTGAAGTCATTGAAGAGATTAATATTGCTTCGAAAAACAAGGCAGTTATTGTAACTGATGTTGGTCAACATCAGATGATTGCCTGTAGGTATGCTAAATTTGAAGAATCAAAGAGTAATATTACTTCAGGTGGCTTAGGCACTATGGGTTTTGCCCTTCCTGCTGCAATTGGCGCCAAGCAAGGTGCTATGGATCGCGAAGTGGTAGCCATTATTGGCGATGGAGGGTATCAAATGACCATACAAGAATTGGGCGTTATTTTTCAACATCAAATTCCTGTTAAAATAGTGGTATTGAACAATGACCATTTAGGAATGGTACGTCAATGGCAAGAATTATTTTTTGACAGACGTTATGCATCAACTGTTATGGTAAATCCTGATTTTGTGAAAATTGCTGAGGGCTACCATATAGAGGCAAAAAGAGTTTCAGAGCGTAAAGATTTAAAAGCAACTATTCAAGAAATGATAGCTTCAGACAAACCTTATTTCTTAGAAGTTAAAGTAGAGAAAGAAGATAATGTATTTCCTATGATTCCGTCAGGAGCAGCAGTTTCAGAAGTGCGATTAAAATAATTCAAGTCAAGGATATAATGAACGATTCAAATATACTAGACACACCATCTATTTATTCCGAATTGGAACGTAAATCTGAAGAAATTAGATTTACCATGCCTTCGGATGTTTACATTGGTACACTTCTAAAAACATTGGTTTCAAGTAAATCTAACGGAAGGTTTTTAGAATTAGGTACCGGTATAGGTTTGTCATTATCCTGGATGATAGATGGTATGTGTTCAACATCTCAATTGATATCACTTGATAATGATCCTGAATTAATACGCATTGCTAAAACCTATTTTAGTTATGATAAACGAGTTGATATTCAATTAGCTGATGGTTCTAAATGGATAGAAAATTATGAAGGAGTACAATTTGACTTAATTTTTGCCGATGCATGGCCAGGAAAATACAGTGAAATTGATGAAATTCTGACATTGATTAATGTTGGCGGATTTTATATTATTGATGACATGTCTACGCAACTTAATTGGCCCGAAGGGCATCAAAAAAATGTGCAAGAGTTAATAGATTATTTAGAAAAAAGAGAAGATTTTACTTTGACTAAAATGAATTGGTCAACAGGAGTATTAATAGCCGTTCGAATAAAATAAGAACAATGGAAAAACAATGGTTTACGATTTCAGTATATTCTGAAAACAACGTAGGATTGCTAAATAGAATATCAGGAATATTCTTGAAGCGTCACATTAATATAGAGGGTTTAAATGTTTCTAAATCAGAAATTGATGATGTTTCAAAATTTACTATTGTAGTGCATACTACTGAAAAATGGGTGCATAATATTGTAGGGCAAATTGAAAAGCAAATTGAAGTGATAAAAGCCTTTTATCATACTGATGATGAAACAATATATCAAGAATCAGCGCTCTTTAAAATTGCATCAAGTTTATTGTTTGATGAACGTCAAATACAAAATATTATCAAAGAAAGTAATTCGCAGATTGTAACTGTTTCTCGTGACTTTTTTGTTCTAGCAAAGTCTGGTCGTCGAAACGAGATAAATGAAATGCATGATTTGTTAAAACCTTATGGTATTATGCAATTTGTACGTTCAGGTCGTATATCCGTAACAAAACAAGAAATGAAGATATCAGCATTACTTGAAGCATTTCAAGAATAATATAACGCTTAATTGCTCTCTTGTTTGATTATTTTGGGCTAGGTAGTATTTTAAACGGAATATGATATGTTTGCAAAACAAAATTTTAAATCAATACGCAAAAAATAATTAATCTAAATAGATTCCCTCCTTCGAGGGAAAGACAATAAATTATTAATTCAATGGCAAATTATTTTAATACACTATCATTAAGAGATAAACTAAAGCAATTAGGCGAAT